>DATCCF010000274.1:0-6594 GCA_036511435.1 Terriglobales bacterium
CCGACGAACTCGCGAAATGGCCCGCGAATTGAGACGACAGCCGCCAGAAGTCGCCACCTGTAGGCGGTCATCACCTGCCCTGCGACGGACAGGGCAACTGCCGCGGCGAAATACCCGGGCCGCTCCCGAGAGAGAAGCGAGCACACGGCGCTTCCGCCGAAGCGATGTAACAGGAAGGCGAGCAAACCTACTGGCACTTCTGTAGTCTGCTCGCCTGCTGTGTAAGTGTCCCGGGGCGCTTGCCCGTCTGTTGGCGTCATTGACCTTGATCGTCTGCCCGATCACCCGCGCTCCAACAATCGAGGCCCGCGCGCGCCGGGATCCTCCATTGCATCTGCATACTTCTCAAAGCACGCTATGGTAATCCGATTGGCGATGCCATCGCGCACTGGACTGGGCTCCAAGCGCGGCCCTTACGCAAGTTCGCGCGCACCAGCGATAGCGAGCACGACGGTCCGATCTTCTCCAGCTTGGTTCGCGGGTTCATCGCGACCGGTCCTGATCAACTCTGGGTCGGAGATATCAGCCGTACATTCGGATGGCCGGCGGCTTCATCTATCTCGCGGTGATTTTGGACGCCTGGTCGCGCCGGGTCATCGGTTACGCGCTTGGCCGTCAGATCGATACACGACTTGCCTCGGCGGCGTTGTGGACCGCAATTAGAGCGCACAGCCGCGATGAGTGGGTGCCATGCGGAAATCGCGACCAGCCAGCGTCGGGTAGCGCCCAGGAGCACCAAAAGCGCGGCCATGACGGTCGCCGGGCGATCCTGCAGCCCGCGCGGCGTGCCGATGCCGATCAGGTGGCGCATGACGAGCCCGAGATTGAAGCCTCCCGCATGAATCAGCAGGCGCTTGAGGATATGGCAGGAAGCGAGTGTCGACTTCTTGATGCGATAAAGGCTTCCTTTGGCCTGGAAGCGGACCAGACCATAAGCCCTACATCAACCACAACGGTCAAAGAATTTGTTAAAGGATTCGTTAGGGACCGCTCGCGAATCCTCCATGGCACCTGGTCGACGCTGAGGGCCAACCAGCTGATTCATTTCTACTTTCATTCGCCCTTGAGAGTGGATTTCAGATTCACCTTCCGTTTGCCGCCTTTGAAGAACTCTCGTGTTGCATCGCACGTAAGAATCTTGGGCACTTTTCCCTTTGCTAATTGCTGAGCGCTTTCCCTGTGGCCTCGATTGAATCCACGACGGTACCACCGTTCCGCTAAGTCGGCCAACTTCTCATTTAGAAAATCACGCAACCCGCTTGTCGGCTGCGTTTCCTGGTTCCCCAGAAAATTCATGACCTCGTCGATGGTTTTTTTCAGCGACTTCGAGGCCCCCGTAGCCAGATCAATATTTGCCATAAGACCCCCTCCAATCAGCTCGGCTCTATATAATCTCAGAATTCCAGTTTCATCAGCCCGCGATCCGACTGTCCCGCGCCTACGTTATGCTCAACAAGCTCGCTGAGCTGACCCCGGAAGAGGGCAAGCAATTCAATCGATAAAGAGGATTTGCCCGACGCGATCTTTGAGCCGCTGGCCGGGAAGCCGAGCGATCTTCCCTTGGGCGCGACCTTGGAGCAGATGGAAGCGGAACATATAAGGGTCCTTCTTCATTATAACAAGGCGTTCCGTCACGCAGTCGCCCTGGCAGCGGCCGAATACTTCGAGCCCGCGGCCCATCATCTTTTCTTCGACAAGGAACGAGAGGCCATTCTCAGGTGGAACGCAGTCTACGAATGGATACTGGATCCGATCGCGATCCCCGGCCGCCGTTGGTCGCCGCTGCTCGCGGTCGGGATCGCGACGCTCTTCCTGTTTGCCGCCGCGACCGTCGTCCGAGCCTGGTCCGAGCGACGGATGGCGCATCCGGCCGACGTGACGATGTTATTCATCCTGATGGCGATGCTCTACCTTGGTGCAACGGGAATGCTCTTGAATCTTGGCGAGAACAACCGCTATCGATTCGTGCTCGACCCGCTGTTCGTGGTGCTCCTGGGGCTCCTTTTGTCCCGTGTCTGGCATTACATTCAGACTCAGGTCATTCAGCGCTAGGCGTGGAGCCGGCGACGTTACTTCTGCCGAATCGGCATCACTTTTGAGCCACGTAGTACTGCTCCCACAAAAGAGGCTCCAGGAACCCTTCGAGGAGCTTCTTCTCCAGCCATTCCTCAAGACGCAGCGCCGGACGGCCCAGGAATTCCGCTATCAACGGCAGATACACTCCCGACTTGAACCGTTCGCGGATAGTGAAGCCGGCCGCCTCGAGTTGGCCGGTGATTTTCTCTTCCGACATCAAGTTGATATGTCCCGTCGGGATGACGGGCTCTCTATAGATCAGCCTAACCAGGCTGATGATTCCGGGCATAAAGGCGATCTTCGCGGTCAGCTCGAGCGGGCTCAAAGGCTGCGGCGTCGATAACACCAGCGTGCCGCGCGGCCGCAACACCTTGTACATCTCGGCGATAGCCGTGCTGGAATCTGCGATGTGCTCCACCACTTCGGTGCAAAGCACAAGGTCGAACCTTCCCTCGCGCAAGCAGGAGCGATTGATGTCGCCCCTTATGACGCGAAGGTTATCATGCTCTTTTTCGAGCGCGCGGGCGTTGCGGACGAACTCTTCCTCCAAGTCGATTCCGACAGCTTCGTGGTAGAGCTGGGCCAATATCGGAAGATAGAGTGACGAGCCGAATCCCACCTCCAACGCCCTGCCGTCACTGGTTCGGGAATGGCGGCGCAGCGCGTCTATTATCCAATCGCGCCGCGTACAGTGGAGCCACCGACGCGTCGGATTGCTCGAGGTATAAAGCGTCTGCTGAACTTGCAGCGCCTCATGGCCGCCGCTCATGAATGTTTGCTGCCAGCCATGCCTGAACGGCCGGAGGCTTTTGACACAGTCTGCATTTCGTCTAACATTGGCGCGCGATCGAATTCCCAGAGATAATTCATCCTCCTTTAGCGCGGACATAACCGCAAGCTTCGAAGCCTTTTCGAACTCGCTTACTGTCGGAACTCCGGTCGATGTTCTCGTGCAAATATCGCTAATGGGCGATGTCAATGCTGGCGCGGATGACAACGCGGGTCCCGCTGATTCGAGTTTTAGTCTCTCATCAGGGCTGCTCTCCTTCAACCAAACCGCAACTGCTTCACATCTTGTTAACGACGACGTGCCATTTTCTACGAGCGGCTCTGAGCCGGAATTTCCGTATATGGACCCAGCAACGTTTGACAGGTTCGACGCCGGTTCTGGCCCACGCTGCTACCAAGGTCGCCGGGAAGGGCCGATTTCGCGTCCGGCGGGCACCCGACGCCCGGAAATGGGCCGTTTTCAGAGTGGTTCCGCAGACACTCCTCCCGCTGCTCCAACGTGGTCATCGAAATCCGCTCCGCTCTGCGCTCGCCTTATCCCGCCGGGGCCGGCAGCGCCGCGATCTTCCGCAGCATGCCGGCAAACAACCGCCGCGTCAGGTGACTCTCCGCCAGCAGCAACCAGTAGTAGCGGGCGTGTTTTATCAACCGCCCACCGGTTTTCACCAACCGCTGCTGAAGGCTGGTCAGCGACCAACGGTCGATCCTCGTCGGCAGCGCCAGCCGCCGCCACAGGTTGCCGAGATTGGTCGGGTCGCCCCGAGGGATTGCTCCCCCGAGGCTCCCACGGATCCGGACATGCGGATCTCCCGCATCCGGCTCTTCGGCCCACGGCTTTGCTACGTGACGGTGGAGGGACGGATGCGCGGCTGTGGCAGTGTCTCCGCCCAGGGCTCCTTTGCTCCACCGTGGGCCAGAACCGGCGGCGAACCTGTCAAACCTTGCTGGGGAAGGCCGTTCGGTCTATAAGGCGAGTTGAGATCGGAGAGTCAAAACGGAAATCCCAGACACATGCATGTTGATGCAATAGCCCTCGCCGGCGCCGGCAAGGCACACAATCTCCTCCCTTCCCGACCCGACCAATGGCGCCCTCGACGGCCGCGCGGCGCCGCTGCATCGAATGACAAGCACGGCACCGGGCCATCCCCGCACTCCGCCACGTGGATCCCCGGCCTTAGCGGTCTACCCGGCCGCTCTATGAGGGATTTTCTCTCCGGCGCTCTCAATTATCCGAAGCAGATTGCAAATGCGCTTTTGCGGAGCAAAATTCGACACCAACGGCGAGTCAGCATTCAAGGGCACCTCCGTTTCAAAATGTCAGAGCCATTCATCTCTTCTTTGCTTGCATCCGCCTGCGATCCTGAAAGAGACTGGTGTATACTATAGGCGCGGTGCGCGCTTGGGGGTTCAGCGGACGATCGGAAGAGGTATGGCACACCTAACAGCAGGAGCTGCAACCGTTGCGCGGGTTCTTGCGACTTGATGAAGGAGGGAGGCTCAAGCCTTGGAGGACTTGGTGGACATTTCGCTCATTCTGCCTGCCTACAATGAAAGTACCTCGATAGCAGGTACTATCGGGGAAATCTCCCGATACTTCCAAGATCGTAGTTTCAACTACGAAATCATTGTGGCAGCCGATGGCGACGATGGAACTCGCGACATTGTTTCGCAACTCGCACGCAGCAACTCTTCGGTAAAGGTCATTGGTCACGTCGAGCGCCGGGGCAAAGGCCTAGGCGTTCGTGAAGCCGTCGCACTGTCGGCAGGTGAGATTGTTGGTTATGTCGACGCAGATAACAAAGTGGACATCCGCGAGTTTGAGAAGTTGGAGCCGTTTCTTCAAGAGGGTTACCATGTCGTATTCGGGTCCCGAGGATTCCATCAGTCATTGATTGAACGTCAACAGCCATGGTTTCGTCGCTTAGGGTCCCGAGGGTTCGGATTGTTTATGCATGCGGTGGTCGGTTTGCAAGGAATCAAGGACACGCAATGCGGCTTCAAGTTCTTCTCGCGTGAGGCGGCGTTTCGTATCTTTGGCGAGCAAAAGGTCGACGGTTATATGTTCGATGTAGAGATTCTGAAAATTGCGCAGAACCAAGGTTGGCGCCTCAAAGAGGTCCCCATCCGGTGGCGCGACGATGGCGATAGCCGACTTGAACTAGTGAGAGGAAATGTCCGCAACGCAATCGACATCTTCAAGATTAGGCAATCATCCAGACGAGCACACAGACTTTCCATAGTCGCGAAAGTGTCGGAAGTAGTGCTTGACGATCGCGAACCCCACTGATTTCACAAAGAATACAGAACACTTAAACTAAGGAAGGCTTGATTGAGAGCATTTGTTACCGGAGCCGCCGGTTTTGTTGGCAGCAATTTGGTCGACCGCTTGTTGGCCGATGGTCATCAGGTGACCGGTCTGGACAATCTTTCAACTGGGCGGATTCAGTTCCTGGAATCCGCGCTACGCTCCGCCGCTTTCGACTTCCACCAAGGCGATATTTCGGATGCAGAGTTACTCTGCCGCCTGATGGCCCACGCTGACTGCGTCTTTCATATGGCGGCAAATGCTGACGTGCGCTTCGGCCTGAAGCATCCCCATCTGGACGTGGAACAGAACACCATTGGAACGTTCAACGTTTTGGAGGCCATGAGGATCACTCGCACGCGACGGCTCGCCTTCGCGTCCACAGGGTCTATATATGGAGAGCCTGCGGTCTTTCCCACGCCCGAAACAGCCCCTTTCCCGATCCAGACCTCTCTGTATGGGGCATCGAAGCTCGCGGCGGAGGGATTAATCATGGCTTACTCTGAGGGTTTTGACATCCAAAGCTATATTTTTCGCTTCGTGTCGATCCTGGGCGAGCGTTACACTCACGGACATGTTTTCGACTTTTACGAACAACTCTGCAAGCATTCAGGCGAGTTGCACGTCCTGGGAGACGGGACCCAGCGCAAATCGTATCTGTACGTGCAGGATTGCATTGATGGAATGCTGCTCGCCCTGCGGCAGGCGCATAGTAGAGTCAATATTTTCAATTTGGGCACAGACGATTCATGCGTCGTGAATGATTCGATCGGCTGGATCATCCAACATCTCGGCCTGTCTCCAAAAGTCACATATGGAGGCGGGCGACGCGGATGGGTTGGCGATAGCCCTTTCATTCTTTTGGATTGCTCCAAGATCCGAGCGCTTGGATGGAAGCCTCTGCTCACCATTCGTGAGGGAGTGGTCAGGACTCTCGATTACCTCCAGAGGAGTCCCGAAGCTCTTACCTGTCAGGCCCAGAAACCTACGTAGCGCAATAGGCCAGAGACTGGCAGTCGGCGTCGCCACCGACCAGAATTACAACCCATGAAGCAGTTCGTCCTCCAAGCAGTTCCGGAACGACAAGCGAAACGATCAACCGGGACGCGGCTTCGGTTTGGTCGAGCACCACGGTATTCCAAGTTCTTGTTCTTAAGATCGCCCCGAAACCGCTCAATCGCCTTCGGCGCCTTCATGGCGCGATACTCCTCGTCCGAAATCAGCGATATGTCGCGTGCAAACCCTACGATGCGGCGGCTGTTCGAGGGAATATCGCGTCCTGACGGAAGTGTTGCAACTTTGAAAACGGTGACGGAGGACGTCCCGAGAGGAGCTGGGCGGCGAGGTTTCAGGCGGCCAGATCGAACAGCTGGTCGATGAACTGATTCTGTTTGCGAATATCATCGTCGCTGACCCACCGCGCC
>DATCCF010000275.1:0-2433 GCA_036511435.1 Terriglobales bacterium
CCCTGGCCGTAGGTATTTTGTGGCCGTCAAAGAAGTTCGTTGAAGCCGATCTGATTCCCGGCGGCGCGGCATCGGCCGACAACGACCCGGTTGCGGATGGCGTGCTGCTCCAGCGTCTGGAGGACATGAAGCAGGTTTTCGACGACCCTCAGGCCGACGAAAAGCTGGAGCAGATGAAGGCCCTGGTTGCCGGACTGAGCAAGGACGCTAACCAGCAGAATCAATTCGTCTCGCTGATGGGCGCGATTCTGGACCAGCACACCGATCCCACGCAGCGGAGCGAAGACGAGGGTAAGGCTACTATCAGCGGTTGCGCGCAGAACAACGGCGGGGCAAAGGTGTTGAAATCGTTCGGCCTCTCGATCACGCAGAAAGTAACGCCCGGTGGTGGTGGCGCCGCTAGTGTAGGCGGACTCGCGGGTAACCCCGCTTTGCATCCGGGTGGGGCGGGAGCCGCGGCTGGCCTAGGCGATTTCTTTAGCGGCATCAAGGCCGGCGCCCTTCGGCTTCTAAATTTCGCGACCTACAACGTGATGAAGGACCGGGCGGGCAAGATAGGCCGCGACGCGGTAAACCCGCTGCTGCAAGGAATACAGAAGGGCGTGCCCGAGACGCTGAAGTTCCATCTGGTGGGCCATAGCTTCGGGGGCAGGCTGGTCACGGCGACGGTGGATGGTCCGAACGCCCTGCGCGTCCAGACGCTTCTTCTACTGCAGGCGGCTTACTCGCATAACGGACTAGCGAAGAGCTTCGACTCCAACCAGCTAAACAAGAGCGGCTTTTTCCATGCGGTCTTCGACAACCACAAGGTCACCGGACCGATTCTGATCACGCACTCGAAACATGATAGCGCTGTGGGCCTGGCCTATCCGCTTGCGTCACGCCTCAACGGAGACAATGCGGCCGGCATTGGAGACGCAAACGACCTCTTTGGCGGCATGGGTGCGAACGGAGCCCAGCATGTAGATAAGGTGGATACCCCTCTGCTGGCGATTGACGGTGGCAACTATGATTTCACGACCTCGGGTAAGCTGGTATTCAACCTGAACGGCGACGCAATCATCCAGAGTCACGGAGATGTCGCCCGGCCCGAAACCGCCGCCGTGCTGGCAGCCGCCATGAAGCTGTAGGAGCTGAGGCAAATGCCGGTTCTGCCGCTAGCGGGCAGTTCTCCCCTGCTGAGGTGGAGAGCAAACATTGAGGTGTCACCTTGAAGGGGCACTCACTTACTTTTCTCATTCAGTTGGTGCTATTCTCAGCCCATGGAGATCACGGTTAAGCTGCCAGACGACGTTGCCCAGCATCCCGATCCGGGTCGCGAAGCCCTGGAAGCCTTGGTCCTCGAGGGTTACCGTTCCGGCGCCCTTTCCCATTACCAAGCGAGACAACTGCTGGGAATCTCGCGCTTTGAATTTGACGGTTTCCTGAAGGAACGGAACATCTGTGAGCATGCTTATGACATTCAAGACCTGGCGCAAGATCGAGAGACATTGCAACAGCTCCAAAGCAAGGGTCTTCTGCGCAGATGATCGTCGTTGCCGACACCTCCCCACTCAACTACATCATTCAGATCGGCTGTGAATCGCTCCTCCCCGAGCTCTACACGCGAGTCATCGTTCCAGCGGCAGTACTTGCGGAGCTCGGCGATCCATCCGCTCCCTCCGTCGTGGGTCAGTGGCTTTCGCGTATACCTGAGTGGATTGACGTCAGGACAACCTCCTCTCCACCCGATACAGCGCTAGCGGCTCTTGATCCCGGCGAACAGCAAGCCATTCAACTTGCGGAGGAAGAGCACGCCGAGCTGCTGTTGATCGACGAACGAAAGGGACGTGTCGAAGCTATGCGGCGCGGATTGACAACAACTGGAACGCTAGGGGTATTGCTTGCGGCTGCGGAACGGGGTTCCATAGATGCTGCAGCCGCATTTCGCCGCCTCATCGCCGAAACGACCTTCCGCTCCACACCGGCACTACAACGGTTTTTTTTTGCAACAGATCCGGGAAGTTTCTAAGAAAAACACCTGACACTGGCTGCTTGGGCGGATTCGGCGCGGCGGCCTCGCGCAGGGCGCAAAGCGAATAGCGCAAAGCGAACAGCGAACAGCGAAGCCCAGGGCGCGTGCCCGCTTGTGCGATACTCAGTCATCTCCTCGCCATTGTAGCGGGAGGCCCAAAGCTCACCGACTGAAAGGCGGCGGCGGATTAAACCCGGTACATTGAACTAAAATAAGAAAAAGGGCAACCATGGGAACTGATGTCAAACCAGAGCGCCAGCAGGCTCACGTGCTGGTCGATCTACTGCCGGAGGAAAAACTCGACGCCGTCGTTCATCTGCTTCAGGCGATGACCGATCCGGTGGCCCGCGCCATCGCCCATGCCCCGGTTGATGAGGAACCGCTTACGGCGGAAGAAATCAAGGCACTCGACGAATCTC
>DATCCF010000276.1:0-25122 GCA_036511435.1 Terriglobales bacterium
AGAGCAGTTTAAGAATTACTGTAGTCGAGCGAGCACGGGTAGAGCGGCGCTTCAGCGCCGCGTTCCCGCTGATCCTTCACCTCCGAGCCGGCTTCAGCCGGCGGCACCTAGACTACACAAATAACTAAACCGCTCTAGTCCAGCGGAAAAGCGTACGATTTCAAGAATGGGCTTTAGCCCTGGGTTTTCGGATTCCCAGCGCTAAAGCGCAAGATGAAAGTCCAGCTTTTTCCCGGAGCGCTGAAGCGCTCCTTCCCCCGCATAAATGCGGGGGCTCCCACCAAGAAGTACATTCCACGAGTCATGACCCGACTTTTTCCACAGGCTGTGAAGGCGCCCTCCACCCGTCGCCAATACATCATAAGGTGAAAATGCTTAACCAGATATGGGCGGAAGATCTCTGACCCGCCCTCCTCGTTGGACGCGCTGGAGAAAGGCAATGGCCTGGCGCTCGGCCCAGCGGCCATCGTAGCCATTGGCTTCGGCGAGGAAGGCACAGTGTCCGCCGTGCTCGGTTTCGACGTAGGCGATATGCGGATTGTGCAGCAGCTTCTTCTGGGTTGCTGGCAGGATGCGGATGAAGGGATCGTCGGCGGCGTGCACGATCAGCGTAGGAACCGTAATGCGGTCCAGCACGTTGGAAGCCGACGCGCGCGTGTAGTAGTCCTGAGCGTCGAGAAAGCCGCAGTAACGCGCGGTGATCTGGTCATCGAAGTCGCGCAAGCTGCGTAGCCCGCGCAAATAGCGCAGATCGAAAACGCCGGGATACAAGGCCGCCTTGCGTTGCATACGCCGGCGCAGGCCCCAGAGAAATTTCAGTTCATAGACGCGATTAGGCCGATCGTGCAGCGCGTCGGCCGAAGCCGCGAGATCCATCGAGGGAGACACGCCAATGCCAGCCACGACCTCTGGCGGCGCGTTCTCGCCCCACTCGCCGAGAAGCTTCAGCACCAGATTCCCACCCATGGAGAAGCCCGCCAATGCCAGCTTCTGTAAGCGCTCCTGCGCAATCAGCGCTTCCGCCACGGCTCCCACATCGTCAGACATGCCGGAGTTGTAGAGCGTAGGTCCCAGCGACTCGGTGTTGCCACAGTTCCGCATATTCATGCGGACCACGTTCATGCCAGCACACCAGGCCTTGCTGCCAGTGCCAATCACATATCCAGATTCGCTGGAGCCTTCGAGCCCGTGCACGATGACCAGTGTCATGGCGCCGCTGCGGTTCGGCTGCCAATGGCAGTGGCATAGCACCTGAACCTCGGGTTCCACGTGGAACAGCCGCTCTTCTGCCGGAGGCAGTTGATTGCGGCGAGGGAGAAAATTACCTGCGATGGTCTGAGCGTGGCCTCCACGGAGCGCGCGCAGTGGCCGGAACGGCTCGCCGAAGAAATCGCGTGCAGCGGTTGCCGCGGGGGGACGCAAGGCCGCGCCGCTCGTAAATGAGCGCTTCCCCGGCCCTGGTTCCTGCGAGGTGGGATTAGGCTCCTGCATCTGTAATGGTTGTATCATTCCTGGCTGCTCGGGCGTGCGGGGTACTCCCTGCCGGTGTGCAGTTACTGGTTGTCCATACCCTCATATTTTTCGTGTTTTGGCGGACACTGTGGCGAACACCGAGTTTGGTTCTCGCACACGCACTAAAGGCCCGCACTACTCGTACCTGCGGATACACCAATCCTGGAACCGTCCTAGCTCTCGCGTTTCGCCCAAATTACGAACTGCCCTTGCCGTGGGTCGAAGCGCACAGATAGCACGTTGGGGTGGCAGCAGACCTGGCAGTCTTCCACATACTCCTGGAGCGAACCCGCAGACTCGTCGACATCGGTGGAGTTCCACTCTCCGCAATAGCTGCACTGGAAGTCACATTTCACAGCAAAATGCCTCAACCGCAATTTATAGGCGAAGGAAGCTTATTCCTAATTCCGAACTTCAAAACGGGAATTGTTCCGATCTGATCATGCTTGCACCGTAGTCTCCGCTTTCGCCTTTCTTTCGTATCTGCTTAACGCACCGAAGGTTTACTCCGATCCCCAGGTCTTCTCACCGACTGGCATGGAACCTGCATTTATAAGGTCCGTTATTCGCAGCTTCGCAACCAGCGTCCAGGTGATGGGATTATGAACGCATCTCCGGCTAGCATGAAAACCTCTTCCGGCCAAGCGGAAGAAGAGACCGCGCCGACTATTCTTCTGGTGGAGGACGAAACCGACGTTCGCGAGGTGACGCGTGCGGTATTAGAACATGCGGGGTATCGAGTGCTTGAGTCCAACGGTCCGGAAGAAGCTCTCCGCCTAGGGAGCGACCATCGAGGACACATCGGGCTGTTGCTGTCGGATGTGGTCATGCCAGGAATGAACGGTGCGGAACTGGCGCTGCGATTGCAGAGTTTGCAGCCCGGCCTAGTTACGGTTTTCATGTCCGGTTACGCCGATCATGATGTGCTGCGCAAGGTAATGCATGGCGGCATGACGAACTACATTCAGAAGCCCTTCACCATAGATGTCCTGCTGTCGCGCGTAGCGGCGGCACTGCGGACACGTCCCAAGGCCAGCGAGACTGCGCTCCTATCCGCTCTTTCCCCTCGGTGACGGGTTGGCTCTACTGCGCGGGTAATATCGCAGCCTACTCCTTGGTGGCAGCCCCGCATTTATGCGGGGGAAGGAGCGCTTCAGCGCTCCGGGAAAAGTTTCGACTTTGATCAGGCGCCTTAGAGCCGGCATCGGGAAATCCCGGGGATAAAGCCAATTTAAAAATCGAACGCTTTTCCGCTGAACTAAAGCAGTTCCAGAGTGGCTGTAGCTTGAGTAGTGCGGGCCTGAAGAGCGTGTGTGAGAACCCCTGTCGTCCCTACGGGACTCGGATCTATTTTCCCCCTTTACCCAGCACTCCGCCTGCGGCTCCGTGCTGGGCTAGACTGAGCCGCACCGACGGGGCGCTGGATTTTGGCGCGATCGTTCCACCGTGCCAACCCAAAACGAGTTCTCACACACGCCCTGAAGGCCCGCACTACTGTGCGAGCGGATACACCAATCCTGGAACCGCTCTAAAGCCCAGCTCCCTCTGCTGAAGCAGGGGGCTTCTACCAGAGTCTCGCACAGAGTTTTTCCGTAGCCTGAAAGGCGCGCGCTACCTGTCGCCGACATCTCATCAAAGGTGAAACTGCGCTAATGCTTCTGAACCGGCCGCCCGTTGCCTTGCTGGCTTTCTATCGTTTCGCCAGGACGGAGCAAGGTTGGACGCGTCGACGGTGGCTCATTGGTGGAATTGTTCTGCGGCTGCGAAGAGCCACCCATGGACGCTGTTCCGCTTGAATTCGAAGCTCCGTTCTGGCTGCCGGCGGTGGTCGAAGCTGGGTGGGTGTCTACCGTCGAGCCGCCACCGGGCAAGCTTGCGCCTGTCCCCGAGCGGGAGCCGGTAGACGGTTGCGATGCTGAGCCTGCGGCTGGATTCGCACTGGCTGACGCGGCCGGAGCATCCCCCTTGGTGGACGCTTCGCCGCTTCCTGCTTTCGTGGCGCTGGCGTCGTTGGTCTTCGGCTCCGGGTCAAACCCGACTCTGTCTGTCAGCAATTGCTCCAATTCACTGTCATGGGGAGCGGCGAAAAACCATGTCAGCAGGTAGCCTCGCCGCTCGGTAATGGCCATGGCAACCGATAACCGCCGCGAGAGTTCGTCATTGGGGACTTTGAACGCGACGGTTCCGTGGAGCAACAGAAAGACCATGTCCTGCGATGTGAGAGCTCTTGCGTCGCGCATGTCGCGCAGGATCGGATGGGTAAGCCCGATCAGCAGCAAGAAATCCCGAGCCGCTTGTTCGTCGGTTGAGCTTGCCGGGAACTTCACGCCGGGAAAACACTCGGCCGATATCGCCGAGAGCGTCACCTCACCGAAATCATCGTAGGAGATCTGGCCGTCCGCTCCGGGCCGCTTCGCCCACACCGAAAAAAGGGTGCGGCTGCACGCTTTCATCAATTGGCGTTCGGCAGCCCCGGCGTTACGATTACCGCCGTCGAGCATCGCGGCCAACGAATCCGTTGCGCGTGCGCGTTCGATGGCCGGCAACACCGCCCCATGGGACTCAATAATCCATCCTGACGGAACCTGATAGGTAAATCCGAGCGCTGGATTGCGATACACGCCACCCTCGATTTTGCCCGGATCGATGTGGCGTTCCGGCGGATCGACTTCCAACTGGGCCAGGCGATGGGAAGAAATCGCCGGGCCTTCATACGCCTGAGCATCCGCTGCTATGTATTGGCGAACTTGCGCAGGCGCGAAAAATACGAGGTGCTGGAAGGACGACTCCAGATCCTTCACCATTTTCTCGGCGTGGGCCTCCAACTGGACCAGCACCACATAACCATCGAGATTGGCCGCTGCCAGCATGTGCTGGTCGATCCCGCGACGGGTTTCGTAGAAGTAGAACTGGTGACCGCCAAGCGTGGTTTTCGACAGGCCACGAAGTTCCTCCACTCCCCTGAACAGTTCCTGGTCAAGTGCTTTGCGGAGCACGGCTTTCGCGTCCAGATCTCTTCCCGCTGACGGCAAAGCGACGACCGAAACCTCTGCATCGGCGGGCGGAGGGCCACCCAATTCCAACAGTTGAATCCGTCCGTCGGTCGCAACCGGCCGCGGAATCGGCTCCAGATGTGCGTCGGCCGGCAGATCGAACGCGAACCCGAAAAACGCATTCGTATAACGCGTGGGAGAGAGGTACGCCTGTTCGGGATAACGCCGATCGGCGGAGGCAGCGCCGGCTGCTGACCCTGCGGCAGACCGAGCCGTTTGCCCGCTTAAGAAGAGCGGGCAGCTCAGCAAGCAACCGAGTACTGCGGAAACCATTGGCAAGCGCATCGTGTTTCGCGTGTTTTCATTGTTAGCCGTTCGCGGTTAAGAGTCAATGTAGCGGGGGTGGATTCGTCGCGAACTGGCTCGAATCTGTCTTGTTCGTTGTACCGATTTCAGCAATAAGCGCCGCCGAGTTCCCGCTGTTTCCAGCGGTCGCGTCGGGTACAATCAACCCGTTAGGGTGCTTCCTCGTCCGCAACGGTGGGCGCGGTGTATGGTCTGCAATCCTTTGCTTACGGAGAGTACATTCCTGAGCGGCGCATTCAGTTTGATTTGCAGTCTGCTGGTGGAACCGCATGGGGTGCGCCACTACCTGAGATCTCATTTTCTGGACCCGACGTTTAAGGGCCTTTATCACGCCAACGCCTTCGACATGGCGTTGCTCATCCCTTACTTCGTCGTGCTGGTGCTGCTGGCGTTTTACGGCATGCACCGCTATCAACTGGTTTACCTGTACTACAAGCACCGCAAGAATAAAGTGACTGACCCAGCGTCGCACTTCGTCGAATTGCCCCGGGTCACCATTCAACTGCCGATTTTCAACGAGCAATACGTCATCGACCGGCTGGTGGAGTGCGTCTGCAAGATGGAATATCCACGCGAAAAACTGGAAATCCAGGTGCTCGACGATTCCAACGACGAAACCGTGGAAGTCGCGCAGGCGGTAGTAGAGCGCTATGCGGCGATGGGTCACAACATCAGCTATCACCATCGCGCCAACCGCGAAGGCTTCAAGGCCGGTGCCCTCGATGCTGGCCTCAAGGTATCGACCGGCGAGTTCGTTGCCATCTTTGACGCCGATTTTACGCCGCAACCTGAGTGGCTGATGCAGGTGATCCACCATTTTGCCGAACCTGAAATAGGAATGGTGCAGACGCGCTGGACGCACCTGAACCGCACGTATTCTTATCTGACGCAGGTCGAGGCCATCCTACTCGATGGCCATTTCATACTTGAACACGGCGCCCGTTCGCGCGCGGGAGTGTTCTTCAACTTCAACGGGACAGCCGGCATGTGGCGGCGCCAGGCGATCGACGACGCCGGTGGCTGGGAACACGACACCCTCACCGAAGATACCGACCTGAGTTACCGCTCGCAGTTGAAGGGATGGAAATTCCGCTACCTGCAGGACGTGGAATGTCCCGCCGAGTTGCCCATCGAGATGACGGCGTTCAAGACGCAACAAGCGCGCTGGGCGAAAGGGCTGATCCAGTGCGCCAAGAAGGACTTGCCCAAGGTGCTGCGGGCGAATGTTTCGCGGCGCGAGAAGATGGAAGCCTGGTATCACTTGACCGCCAACATCAGCTATCCGCTGATGATCGTGCTTAGCACGCTACTGCTGCCGGCCATGATCATTCGCTTCTATCAGGGCTGGTTCCAGATGGTCTACATCGATCTCCCGCTGTTTCTAGCTTCCACGTTTTCGATCTCAAGTTTCTACCTGGTTTCGCAAAAAGAGCTGTTCCCCCGAACGTGGTATCGCACGATTTGGTATCTGCCACCCCTGATGGCGCTGGGCATTGGATTAACCATCACCAACAGCAAGGCAGTGCTGGAGGCGCTGGTTGGCCATCAGAGCGCATTTGCGCGCACGCCAAAGTACCGTGTCGTCAACAAACGCGATAAGGCCATCGCGGCCAAAAAGTATCGCAAGCGTCTGGGCTGGGTGCCGTACGTCGAGTTACTGATTGGTACGTATTTTGCCCTGACGGTTTGGTACGCCGTAGCGAATGAAAATTACATCACGGTGCCGTTTTTGTTCCTGTTCGTCTTCGGATACTGGTACACCGGCCTGATGTCGTTGCTCCAGGGCCGGTTCGACAGCCTGGTGCGCGAGCGCGGCGAAGAGCATAGCGCCAAGCCGTTTCCGGTCGGGGTGTAGGATCGCTGGCTGTTGAAATTGGATTGACGGTGCGCCCCTGGAATTGTCATTACGAGCGAAGCGAGGAATCTGCTGTTGTTTGCCCGATTGCGCACAAATCCAGCGCCGTAGGCACGGAACAGTTTAGCCCAGCACGGAGCCGGAGGCGGAGTGCTGGGTAAAGTGCTGGGTAAAGTGGGAAATAGATCCGAGTCCCTTCAGGGACGACCCAGTTCTCGCACACAGCGCTGAAGGCCGTTCGTGATGACAATTCAGAACCGCGAGTCCGGCGATTACCTATGCAGCACTCATCGGCCGCCCCAATCTGGAGCTCAGTAATTCCCGATCTGATATCCTGAGGTCCTGTTGTGATTAAGCTATTTTTTGCACTTCTGGTTTTGTGCACCGCAGCGCTCGTCATCGTGGCACTGGCAACCCATTTCCGTGTTAAGCGGCACCTCCGGCAGGAGCAGATGGACGCCCAGGTTCGGGCCGTAATTGAAGGCGCGGCGGAAAGCACTACCAAAGAGAAAACTTCATAAACTGGTTGTCTTGGTTAACGAGGAAGAAATGTTAAAAACTGCAATACATACCGACGTAAGTGTCGCCGAATCGTCTTCCACCTGGATTAAGCAGGCGGGCATCGTGATTGGCGCCAGCGCCGTCATCGCCGTCTGCGCCCGGCTGGTCTTACCTCTGCCCTTTACCCCAGTCCCCTTGACCCTGGCGAACTTTGGGGTGCTGTTGATCGGCCTCACCTTGGGAAGCCGGCGCGGGTTTGCCGCCGCCGCGCTGTACCTTGCATGGGGCGCCATGGGCTTGCCGGTGTTTAGTCCGGTCGGTCCCGGAGGCCTGGCCCAGTTGTTCGGTCCCACGGCGGGTTACTTGTGGGCGTACCCGGTCGTGGCTTTTTTGGCAGGATGGATCGCGGAGCGCGGACCATTCGGATTTGTGCGCAACATAATAGCCAGCGCGATCGCCGAGGTGGTTCTGTTCGCGGGAGGCCTCAGCTGGTTGGCGGCAATGACGCACAGTTGGCAACGCGCTGCATTTTTTGGTTTGTACCCGTTCTTCGTGGCTGAACTTCTGAAAGTAACGGTGGCCGCCGCAGCCGCACTTCGTTTGCGTCGCAGTTTGTAATCGCAGGTTGGTTGCGGGGGACTCGCCCGTTCCGGACTTCAGAGTCTGCGTGAGAGTCGGTACTTGCCTGTGAGATTTGCTAGCAGAAGACCCAGCGCCGCAGGCGCGAAATAGTCCAGCCCAGCACGGAGCCGCAGGCGGAGTGCTGGGTAAAGTGGGAATTGATCCTGAGTCCCGTAGGGACGACAGCGGTTCTTACACTGACTCTGACGTCCCGATTGACCTGGCGAAGCTCGGAATTTCGGATCGCCGTACGGTGCCTGTAGGCCGTGCGCATTTGAAGCAGCCACACGTAAAGAAACTTTCGGGACTGAGAGGCACTCTCTCCGATCTTCAGAGGGCCTAGCGTCACTATTTCTATGACCCGCGATACCGTCAATAACGTACGCGAAATCACCGTTGCGCATAGTCCCGACTCCGACGATGCCTTCATGTTTTACGGCATGGCAACCAACAAGATTCGTGTTCCGGGGGTCAAGTTTACCCACACGCTTTGCGACATCGAAACCCTCAATCGCAAAGCCATGGACGGTTTCTACGACATCACCGCGATTTCCTTCCACGCCTATCCCTACATCCAGGACAAGTACGCCATCATGCCGAGCGGCGGAAGCGTCGGTGAGGGTTATGGCCCCATGATCGTGGCTTCGCACAACATCCCGCTCGACGAGATCACGCGTTGCAAAATCGCTGTGCCGGGCACCATGACCACCGCCTATCTGACGCTCAAGCTGTTCGCGCCCGATGTCGCGACCGAAACCGTTCCCTTCGACGAGATCATTCCCAAGGTGCTCGAGGGCAAGTACGAAGCCGGACTCATCATTCACGAGGGCCAGCTCACTTTCAATCGCGAGGGATTGCACCGCATCCTGGACATGGGCAAGTGGTGGCGCGATGAAACTGGACTCCCGCTGCCGTTGGGCGGTAATGCCATTCGTCGCTCACTTGGCCCCGAACTGATCAATGCCTGTTGCACTGCTATGCGCGACAGCATTCAGTACGCTCTCGATCATCGCGAAGAAGCATTGCAATATGCCATGCAGTTTGCGCGCGACCTGGATCCGCAGATGGCCGATAAGTTCGTGGGCATGTACGTCAACGAGCGCACCCTCGATTACGGCAGGGATGGCCGCGCCGCGATCGCCAAGCTGCTGGAGATGGGTTACAAGGCCGGCATCATTCCGCAGAAGCCCAACGTGGAGTTCGTCGGCGATGCCGCAGTGACGGCCACGAGCTAGCTTTCGCTCCCACTTTCTACTGGCGGCTGGTCGCCCCGTAATTGATCCAACAGGAGGCCGATAAACCGAGTTAAGAGTAACCTGCGCTGTTCGGGACCATAGGGCCAGAGAACTTCCTGATAAGCACGATCTCCAATACGCTTGCGCAACTCACCGCTTTGAACCAGATCCCGAAGGCAGATGCACCATTGCCGATGATCGCTGGCGAGAAAGCCCGTTTCGCCATGGCGAATTGCCTGGGCGTAGGGCTGGGTGGGTGAGGCAACGGTGGGCACGCCTACGAGCGCCGCTTCAAAAAATTTCAGTTCGCTCTTCGCTTCGCAAAAGGGATTGCCAGCTTCCAATGGGGCGAGGTTGATGTCGAACCTGGCGTATTCGCGCGGGGTCTCATCGCGTCCCACGCGTTCCCGCCATTCGATCTGTCCCATGTGCGCTTGCAATTCGGGAAACTCATCGAGATTGACTCCGGAGCGCCATAGAACGAGACGCGCATGAGGAAATTCCGTAAGCACAGCAGCCAGGGCGCGCGAAGCCACTGCCAGGTCACGCTGATGGGTCGGCGTGCCGGAGCAATATCCGATACGGACGAGACCATCCCGGGCGCGCGCGTCGCGATCACGGCACGCAGCGCGCGAGAGATCAAGGCGCTCCTGCTCGTAGCCATTAGGAATGATCGTCGCCGGTTTGCATAAGGCAAGCGCCTCACGAGCCAGCGGAGCGGTCGTCGTTGTGAAATGATCGGCCTCGGACAGTGTGCGCCGAAAACGCTCGCAGAGGGAGCGCATACCCAGTTCGGTCGTCCCCATGTAGCGGATGCCATCTATGATTTCGGTGGTCGCCAGTTCCGGCCGAAAGAGCAGGTCGTCAATATCAAAAACGACTGGAACCCGGCGCTTACGGTTACTTTCGACAAGGTGCGCAATTGTTTCTGACCATGGCACACGCCAAATCCACGTAATTTGGTTATCATCCAATTCGGTGAGTCGCTGGGGAAGATCGTCGATGGGGATGATAACGGGCTCGCAAAGCCCGAGCGGCAACGATTCAGCCAGGTTAAGGACACGATAGCGATGACCGACTGCTTGTGGGTTGCCAGAAACAAACACCACTTTCAGCCGCCGATTTCGAGGTTGAAGGCTCTTTGGAACTGCGGACGGCGCCGCGAAGGGAGTGCCATCTGTCGGAAAGCTCGCGCAGGGCAGCCTGCCCTCGGACTTTCCATAGGTAACGTAATGAACGAGAGGGTTCATACCGCTGTCGGCGACATCCGAGTTTTGGGCTAGGTACCAACTGCTTTGGAAGGCTGGCCCTGGATTGCGACCTTCTAAACCTCCGAAGAGGATGTAATGTTCGAGCGGGTCGACGCCCGAAGAGGCAACGTCCGGATTTTGTTGCAGGTACCAATCCTTATCGAACATGCCCGAAGCTAAGACCACTTGGCTGTCGCGACGGACTCGCTGGCGTTGCCTCAGGCGTGCAGGGAGTTGTCCGCGGACACTCCACCAAGCCAGGTGAATCATGCGCCGACAGCGGCGCTTGAGCTCCGGGGGCAGCAGGCTGCCAACCACCCGTACCGGCCTTGAAATTCGCCAACTCAGCGAAGATGTAATGTGGCGCAGTTCCTGTTCGCGCGCCCTGGCCTCGACGCCCAGTCGCCGCAACTCAGTGCGGGATTGTTCCTGCTCTGCAGCCAATCGCGACAGCTCCGTCAACAACTGTTCGCGCTCCCTCTCTCTCTGGGAAATCTCGCGATTCAGTTCCTGATATTGCGTGTTGGGCAGCGACAATTCAGCTTGCCCTTGGTCGCGCTCGGAAGACCCGTGCGCCAACTCCTCCGGAAGCCGGTTGATTTCCCCAGTTGGCACGGCGAGTGCGGTTGCCAGCGGGTTCGCCGCTGACATCTCTCCCTGCCGTCGTGCCACCTCATTCAGAGACGTCCCAAGCCGGCCGTACATCTCCCGTACCTGCAGAGCAAGCTGGGGGTCATTGCTTGCTGCAAACAATGCTTTCAGGGGTTTCGCCTG
Organism: Terriglobales bacterium; assembly: GCA_036511435.1. GTDB lineage: Bacteria > Acidobacteriota > Terriglobia > Terriglobales > Acidobacteriaceae > Bog-257. The sequence continues at coordinate 11,108 of DATCCF010000276.1, forward strand.
AGAGCTGCCGACTCCCGCCACGCCAAGACCCTGGCAGTGCACAAATTCAAAGTGCGGATACTGCTTGCGTAGTTCGTTCCACAGCCAACATACGCCAAACTGTCGCCGTCGGACGCTTATGTCATGAAGCAGGACTACCGCGCGGTCAGACAGCTTCACTTTCCAGGTTTCAAAATCATGTTTCACGTCACCGTAGAAGTGGCGGCCGTCGATGTGAAGCAGATCGACAGAACCATCCTCAAAATACTTTGCCGCGTCGTCGAAAGTGGTACGCTCCAGCTGCGAAAAACTGGAGTAGTGCCTGTCGTGGTAGTCGCGGAGTGATGTAAATACCTCCTCGCCGTAAGAGCCGGCATGTTCATCTCCCTTCCAGGTGTCGATGGCAAAGCAGCGGGTTGAGAGATCTAGCCGCTTTACGGCTTGCGCAAATGCTAGGTAGGAGTAACCCGTGTGGGTCCCAAGTTCTACCAGGATCCGCGGACGCAGAGCATCGATCAGCCAAAAGGCAAAGGGCGCATGTTCCACCCACGCAGAAACGACAAACCGCTCTGGGATCCAGAAGGAGGCGGGAGAGACGAAATCTTGAGGTTTCAGGTTTGGGCTGTCATCGCTCTTGGAAGAGGTCGTCATGATTTGATCTTGATCCCTCGATTTTAGGCCGCTTGGCGGTTCATGCCCGTAAATGGAGCGCCAGTCGAAGACTGGCTGCAAATTCAGTTCCGCGTGACCATCGTCGTAGTGGAGCTGGGCCGGCTGGATTTCCAGACGCTCAAGCCGGAGCTTCATATTCTCGTAATGATAATTGTTGCCGTCACGTAGCATGCCTGCCCGGTCGCGTACCAGCCGGGCCAGCATCTGCTCCCGTGAGCGCATCGGATAGTGGCGCAACCTGAAGTGAATCGGCCATGGTTCGCCGAGCGGAGGATTATGGTTGAACACCCGGATGTTTGTGGCCGAACTGCGCCAGGAACGAATTCGTGGTGCGCAGTCCGGGAACAGTGCATAGTGCCGAATCCGTGCGGGTGCAGACTTCACCCCCACGTCGTCAGCACTGGTGAACCAGAAATTGAAATTATCAAATTGTATCCAGTTGCACGGAGATTCAAATACCTCGGCCAACGAGTCAGAATAAGGAACAAGGCGTGAGGGGCCCTCCAGAAACTCGTCCTGATCCGGCCAGGAAATCCAATCATACCCGGCAACATAGTTCTCCAGCAGATGGCGGGACATAGCAGGGTAGAGTTCGTAGAAGTCAAACTCTCGGGGTAGGCAGCGAGTCTCAATCAGGTCGCTGCGAAAGCTCTGGATAACCTCTGCCGTCCGATCGGTGGAACCGTGATCCCAGACGATTACATCGTGGTTCTGCTCAAGCAGATAACGAACCAAATCCTCGAGCAGATCACCATCGTTGTAACAAAGCAGCACCCCAAGTAGACGCATCATCATTGCCCATTCCCCAATCGTAACACGCAAGCCCCGGGTCTCAGCCGATGTGCTACGCAACCGGGTACTTCTCAAATGGGTGCTCTCAGGCGATCGATCCACTGCTCCTGAACTCGGCTGCGGCGCCCAGCGAGGAGCTGTCCCTAACGAAAAACACTGTACAGCCGATGGCGGATATCATTGCTCCTGTCATTCGCCCAAAATAGATCGCATCCTTGTCGCGGCGGAAGTGCAGACGCGATGACGTCAATCAGATTCGTCGATCAATAGTTCATCGCAAATGATCAGCGATAATCAAAGCTCCCGACCGGCGACAATTATTCCTCCCTACCGAAGTGAGTTGAGACCATGCGGGAAGCGTTCCTGGGAGAGCGTTTTTCCGATGGTGACAGACCAGCAGATAAGGAGGCTATACAAATTGTCGAACACGGAGGAGACGCGAGAGATCGCGGGGTCGTACCAAGGTACATAGGTTAGGTGGGGCTGGGTTTGCACTCTTGGGTCCGGCCTGACAGGTGCCTAGGCGGCCAAGCCCAGGACCCGGCTGTTGGCGCCGTCGTAGGCGTAAACCCGGTTCGACTGGACGGCCCCTCTGCCCGGTCACAGTTTTCCGGCTTCTTCCTGAATGCGCTTCCAGGCATTCTCGACGTGACGCAATGCAGTATGTGTCTGGCCCACGCAAAAGCGTAAAGTGAGGCGCTCATTCAGTCGCGTATGGGTGAGGTATAAATCGCCACTGCGGTTGAGACGGTCCATCAGGAGCTGATTGCTCCGGTCACCGCCGCGATGCCGGAAGCACACCAGGTTCAGCGGCACTGGTGCAACCATCTCGAAGCGCTCGTCCCGCTTTACCCACTCAGCAAATTGCTGCGCTAGTTCTATGTGCCGGCGCACGTGGTATTGCAGTCCCTCTACTCCGTAGTGCCGAATTACGAACCATAACTTGAGCGAACGAAAGCGGCGACCGAGAGGAATGTGCCAGTCGCGATAGTCAAAGACCGCGCCCGATTCGGTTGCTTGGTTGCGAAGGTATTCGGGAAGGATACTCAGCGTGTCAATGAGGGCCTTGCGGTCGGCCACATAGAAACAGTTGCAATCGAAGTTGGTAAACATCCACTTGTGGGGGTTAAAGGTGTAGCTGTCGGCAAGTTCGATGCCATCCTGGATGTAACGGAACTCCGGACACAGTGCGGCCGTGCCCGACATAGCGGCGTCCACGTGAAACCAGAGTCCGTTCTCGCGGCATATCGTGCCGATGGCCGGCAAGGGATCGAGTGCGTTGGAAGAGGTGGTCCCCACCGTGGCAGAAACGAAGAAGGGTACCAGACCCGATTGCCGGTCTTGGAGAATCTGGTGAGCCAGGGCCTCGGGCCGCATGGCAAAGCGCTCGTCAACCTCAATTAAGCGCAGGTTGTCCATTCCGATTCCCGCAACCATCGCAGCCTTCTCGATTGAGGAGTGGGCCTGGTTGGAGGTATAGGCCACGAGTTTGCCGTCGCCGCCGCGGCGGTTGCTGAGAAAGTTAGTAGCGCCTTCGCGAGCTGCCAGCATCGCGCACAAGGACGCGCTCGAGGCTGTATCCTGAATCACGCCGCCGCCGCTGCTGGTGGATAGGAACTTTCGGGGTAATCCCAGCATGGTTACCAGCCAATCGAGAACATGCGATTCTAATTCCGTGCATGCCGGACTCGTGGCCCACAACATTCCTTGTACGCCTAGCGCCGAAGAGAGCAGGTCGCCTAAAATCGACGGTCCGGAAGCATTAGCAGGAAAATAGGCAAAGAAATTCGGCGACTGCCAGTGAGTAACTCCTGGAAGAATTACCTTACTAATATCCTGGAGAATAGCGGCGAAAGTCTCCCCTTCAGCGGGAGCTTGGGTGGGAAGCGCTCGCCGGATTTGGCCGGGCTCCACCTGCGAAAGCACGGGCAGGGTCTCAATGCGCTCATAATAGTCAGCAATCCAATCCACCACGGCCCGTCCATGCTGGCGAAACTGCTCCGGCGTCATGTGGTAGCTCTTCTCTGGCGGCATAAGGATCTCCCCTGGATCTTCCTAATTTAGTCTGCTGCATACAGGAAGGCACGAATAGCGGTTAAACTACGGCGGCCGAGTTGTACTATTCGCATCGATCTTCTGCAAGCATAGACGGTCCCATTAGAGCGGTTCCGGGATTGGTCTATCCGGCTCGAACGGGTAGAGCAGGCGTTCAGGCCTGTGTCCAGGGCAGAAAGAAAACCGCTTCAGCCGCTGAGGTCGTCGGCCTCAGCGGCTGAAGCTAGGAACTGCGGAGCCATCTTAACGAGGGCCTGAAGGCCCGCTCTACCCAAGGTACAGCCGCTCTGGACCTGCTCTAGCAATCGCGCTTCTGACTAACGCGCTGCCGCAGACTACCACTTCACGGTCGCCATTTATGTTGTATTGCAAATCTGTAGTGTAAACTACCCCCATCGCTGCTACACTATCTCGGGGTTGTAAAAGCTCGAAAGGAGAAGCATGGACATCCAAAATATATTGGCGGAGCTTAAGAGAGAACGCGAACATCTTGACAGAGCTATTGGTGCACTGGAAGGCCTCGGTACTCAGACACGCCGTCGGGGAAGACCGGTAGGTAGCGGCCAGGCCGCAACTGGGCCCAAGCGCAAACGCCGCCACATGAGCGCTGCCTCCCGCAAACGCATTTCCGAAATGATGAAACAGCGTTGGGCAGAGCGCAAGAGGAAGGCGCGGTAGTACGAGGGTTGACGATCATCCCATGTCGTCTTGTTCCAGATGTGCCACTCGTTGCTGAGTGGCATATCCATTGTTGCGGGGCAAGTTTCGGCTGAATAGTGGGAGCCGGGCAGTATTAGTTGGATGTGCAGGCGCTTCTAGGGAATCTGTGTCGTATCACGGGCGGCCCCAACGAAATCTCGAAGACTATATACCGGGACCCTAATGGTAAGGCCTCTCGGGCGTATGACCAGTTCGAGCGGATGTGGAAGCGTGAAGTCCTCTCGCACAAAAGGCGCTCCGCCAGGAGCGCCTTTTGTGCGTACGGAGAGACGGGAATTACCAGGCTGTGACTTGCATTTTGTCGACCCACATAGAGTAGTCTTGCTGGTTGTAATCGCCGTCGAGTTGGACAGCGGCATTCAACGCAGATGCCCTCACGGAGTAAATATTGAAGCTGCGATTGATGTAGCTCTTGTGACCGTTGAGCGTGACCGAGACAACCTGAGCGTCGATGCTGGAGGCGTCCACGGAATATGCGACGTTATTGTCCGAGTAGACCTTCATTGCAATGATGGGATAGTTGCCACTTGCGGAAGCGACGAAATGAACGAGTGACATGAACGAGTGACGAGTCTTGACTTCCGGATGTTGGGTTATAAACAGTAACTCCGGCCAGGGAGAACGTAGTCAGCGCGCATACGAACGCTACGATCCGAAGTGCATAATTCAAAACCTACTCTCCTGAGAATTGAAACGGGTTGTGTCTTACCTGTTCCAGACGAGCAGGCATCGGCTCGCAGGAAAGGGGTCATAGGGCCTAAAATACTGCCAGGTTTTGGCCCTAGAAGCAGCGGTCCGCCACCCTAGTGAGAACTACAGACGACTGCCCAGTCCGCTGCGAAAGGCGCACAAAAAGCGGCTCGCCGCGCATTCTTGCGAGTTCACCAGACGTGGCGGGAGCAGGCACCTCCCCGTTGACCCGATGCGCGAATTGCAAGGCCCAGGATCAGGATGCCAGTTGGTGCGGAGCGGCGAACCGCTTTGGACCGCGTTTGCGTACCAGCAGCACGCGTATGCGCTCCAGCAGTTCCATAGGAGCGACCTCGCCTTTCGGCAGCCAGCCATCGGCAAGGGTGTCTTCCGCGCAACAATTGACCGAGCCCGAAAACAGCAGGGCGGGAGTATGCGGCGAAATCGCCTTGAGCTGGTCAATCAGTTTTGCGCCGCTGAGTTTTGGCATCATGAGGTCGGCGAGCACCAGATCGATGCCACCACGCTGCATGGTTTCCAAAGCATGTTGAGGATCGGTACAGGTGAGGACGCGGTAGCCGCGAGTCTCGAGCATGACTTTTCGAACGGAGAGAGAGCGTTCGTCGTCGTCAACGCAAAGAATGGTGCGCTTGGGTTTCATAAACCTCGCTGAGCCTTTTCGGGAGTGCCTGCGCGTTCGGGCCCGGGCAAACCTGTGAGCCGGGCGCGAGGCAATCATCCAATGGCTTCTTATAATTTTCTTACGCCAGAGCGGTTAGCGTGTCCGGATAGTACGACCATCGGCGAGGTTGCACAAGTGTTGCGAAGGTCAATTTTGCAGAAAATTTTTAGCGCGCATGAAAAAACGAAACAGCACCACGCAAGGTGATTTGCATTCGGGCAATCGGCCTAAAACCCTTGACTGGAGCGGATCCTCGGCTTGCACAGGATATCCGCAGAAAATTCACATGGTTACTTCGCCGTCAATCACTTGCACCACGTTACCTCCAACGCGCACATTGGTGACAGCGTCGCCAGTCTTTCTAGCGCGGATGTAAATGAAACTCGGACGCCGCGTTTCCATTCCCTGCTCGATCAATCCTTGCGCATCCGGCGGCAATACACCGTGCCGGACTGCCCACGCGGTACAACATCCCGCGGCCGATCTGGTGGCTGGGTCCTCGCCGTTGTAGAAGATCATGCGCGCGTGCAGCGTGGCATTCGGGTCCACGGTTTCGCGGCACACGAAATAGAAAAAGGCGGGAGTGCCGATGCCCGCGAGATAGGGCGCCATCTGGTACCAACTGATGTTCAGCTTCTGCAGCGTGGCCAGCGAGCGGAACGGGACCATGGTGAAAGGCATACCGGTAGAGACAGTTTGGATGGGCAGACTCTCATCCAGCTCGGAGACCGGGACGCCGAGGACACCGGCGACAATGCCGTGCGGATGCGTGGCGCCGAATTGCGGTTCGGCCTGACGCATCTCGCCGAAGAGCAGACCATCGCGCTGCTCGAAGCGCACGGGAATTTTGCCGACCTTCAAATCGAGTACGATCTCATCCACACTGGAGTGCTGGTGCAAGTACCAGGCGGTGCCGAGCGTGGGATGTCCAGCAAATGGCAGCTCTTCGTTCACGGTGAAGATGCGGACCTTATGACCTTCCCGCTGCTCGACGGCTGCGTCGCGCGGCAGGATGAACGTTGTTTCCGATAAATTCGTCTCGCGGGCGAGCTTTTGCATTTCGTCGTCGCTCAAGCCACGAGCGTCGCTGACGACCGCAAGTTGATTACCCTCCAGCGGGCGGCTGGTAAACACATCAAGCTGGACAAACGAAAATGTACGGTTGGGCATCGGACGGCTCCATCACATTTGTATCAAGATGCGGAGCGAGACGGAGGTGCTGAAAATATTTCGCCGCCAGTGCTATTGTTGCTGATGGCGGTAGCCGCCGGCGACCCGCGCCGATGTCAAAACATGCGTGGCCGCACAGCACGATGTGGAAGTGCGCGAGGCGTACTGTCGAAGCAGATGCTGGCCTCGTCGGCTGTCGGGTAACCGAGCGTCTGAGTATAGACTGCATCGAGCGCCGGCGCGGTGAGTAGGCCAGTCCGATGCGGAAGCGAAGGGGGTCCGGTGACTCTCCCGGTCTTCAAAACCGGCGATTGGCGCCTTGCGGTGTCAATGGTGCGTTCGACTCGCACACGCTTCCGCCAATATTCTCAGCGTCGTGCAGATTCCTCCTAATTTACTGCTGATTTGGCCACTCCCGGCGGGGTCTCGAGGCAGTGACCTGTCTGCAATCTCGCACCCCCACGCCGGCCGGATGGAAAGAAACCAAGCTTGCGCCAATCAACGAAACTGAGAAACCGGATAAGCAGCTCAGCAGGAGCCGCGATCGAAGTACACATGGTAAAGTTTGCCGGGCACGGAAATCCACCATGAGCTTCACTCTCCTCGACTGGACCGCCATTGTCGGCTATCTCGCGATCACGCTGGTCATGGGGTTGTGGTTCCGTCGCCGCTCCGGGCGCAGCGTTGACGACTACTTCGTCTCCGGCCGCAATGTGAACTGGTGGCTGGCCGGAACCTCGATGGTGGCGACCACGTTCGCTGCCGACACTCCGCTAGTCGTCACCGGGCTGGTTTACGCGCAGGGAATTTCGGGGAATTGGCTGTGGTGGGGCTTCCTGTTCTCGGGCATGATGACGGTGTTCCTGTTCGCCCGGCTGTGGCGCCGCTCGGGACTGCTCACCGATGTGCAGTTTGCCGAGATTCGCTATTCCGGCAAGCCGGCCGCCTTCCTGCGCGGATTCCGCGCGATCTATCTTGGCTTGCTGATGAACTGCGTCATCCTGGGATGGGTGACGAAGGCGATGACCAGCATCGTCGGCACGACGCTGGCCGGTACGCCGATGTTGACCAACATCAGCGGCTTCATGAGCGCGCATTTTGGCTCGGTGTGGAGTGGCAACGACGGCGCGGCGCTTGCCATTTGCGTCTTCTTCCTGATTCCGTTCACCGGGCTATACGTTGCGCTGGGTGGACTTTGGGGAGTGCTATGGACCGATCTGTTCCAGTTTGTGCTGAAGATGACGATCGTCATCGGCGTTGCTTACTTCGCAGTCGTCGCCTGTGGCGGTATGACGGCCATGCTCGAAAGTCTGCGCAAGATGCAGGCCGCCGCTGGCTCGAATGCTGCGAATCCACTCGGCTTCTTCCCCGAATTTTCGCGAGGCCTGACGGCCGAGCCGCTATGGATGGTGCCGGTTACGAGCTTCCTGGTGTTTATCGGGCTACAGTGGTGGGCGTTCTGGTATCCGGGCGCGGAGCCGGGCGGCGGCGGCTACATTGCGCAGCGCATCTTCAGTGCGCGCGATGAGAAGCAAGGGCTACTCTCGGTTTTGTGGTTCAACATCGCGCATTATGCCATTCGCCCGTGGCCATGGATCATCACCGGACTCGCGGTCATCGTTTTGTACCCCGGGCTTCAGCATCCCGAGAGCGGTTACATGATGGTGCTGAACTCGCATCTGCCGCACCAATACCGGGGTATCGCCATCGCCGGTTTCCTGGCGGCATTCATGTCAACCATTGCCACGCAGTTGAATTGGGGCGCGTCTTACCTGGTCGCCGATTTTTATCGCCGGTTCGTGAAGAAGACCGCTTCCGAGAAGCACTACGTTTTGGTATCGCGTCTCAGCACGGTGCTGCTGGTTATCGTGTCTGCGTGGGTATCGGTGCAGCTTGGCTCCATCGCTTCCGGATGGCAGGTGGTGCTGCAGATTGGCGCGGGCACGGGCGCGGTGTACATCCTTCGCTGGTATTGGTGGCGGATCAATGCCTGGAGTGAGATTTCGGCCATGGCCTGCTCGCTGCTGGTCACCGTCATTCTGAACCGCTGGCAGCCATTTACCGGCAACAGCTCCCTGGTGTTCGCGAAGGGCGCATTGGCGACCACCATCGTGACGACCATCGTGTGGCTTACCGTGACGCTGCTGACGAAGCCCGAGCCGGACCAAGTCCTTTTGCGTTTCTACCGCCACGTGCGGCCCGATGTCCGCGGTTGGAAGCGCATTGCAGCGCTGGCGCCCGACATTGTGGGATACCGGGACCTCGGCAGCAACCTGGGCGCTTGGGCCCTCGGCTGCACCATGGTTTACATGTGTCTCTTCGGAACGGGGAAAATACTACTGCATCAGCCTGCGACGGGCACTCTGCTGCTGGTTGGCTCGGCGATTTGTGCCGTGCTGCTCTATCGTGGTGTGGTTCAGAACTTCAAAGTTGAGTCGCAAGAGGCGAGCGGCGGTGTCCCGGATTGGGTTGACGCGCCGACTACCGCCAAATGATTTCCACGACTGCGCCCGGGATTTCGGTAGCGGTCTCGTACACCTGGGCGCTTGCAACCGCGGGCCTTTTTTGCTCGGTAGTTTGGCTATTTCTCAGAGTTCGGATGATCGACTTTCTGCGATGCTTTGACTTACCATTGACCGAAACTCATTCGATAACCACCACGAACTGACCGGGAGAGACGAATCGTGCCGTCCAAGATACGCAAGCCCAAGCCGTTCCGCGCGGCATCGGCGGTCAAGGCCGCGGCCCGCCATGCGATCGGGACTCCTCCGCCCACGCGGACCGAGCCAGCCAGCAAGAAGCGGAAGCTCAAGCACGACAAACACAAGCCAACCCTGAACAAGCTTCTGGACGAGGCTGGGGAATAGTCATCCTCTACAATCCTGGTTGGAGTTCTTGCGATGTGTCTCGGCAAGTCTCCACCGGATGTCACTTGCGCAATAGGGCAACCATCGCGATTCTCCGCAGTAGCTGGCTGCTGGCGATTGCCTGCATTCTGTGCTTCGGCGCGAACGCGCAATCCTCATCCTCGGCCCAGCAGCCCGACCAACATGCCGGCATGAACATGCAAATGCCAGCGGACTCGATGCAACACATGGGTCACGATATGGATTCGGCTCGTGACTTCCTGATGCGCGAATCATCGGGGACCGCGTTCCAACCTTCAGCATGGCCCATGCCGATGTTGATGACCGGCGTCGGCCAGTGGCGCTTGATGTGGATGGCGCAGGCGTTCCTGGTGGATACGCAGCAGGCCGGCCCGTTGGGCGCCGATAAGTTTTATTCCACCAATTGGGGCATGCTCAGCGCGCTGCACCGGCTTGGCGGCGGCGACGTTATGCTGCGCACCATGCTTAGCCTCGAACCCGCGACCGTGAGCGGCGAGTTCTATCCCCTGCTGTTCCAGACTGGCGAGACAGCTTACGGCAAGCCCATTGTCAACGGCCAGCACCCGCATGACTTGGTGATGGAGTTGAGCGTGCAATACGCGCACAGGCTCGGTGAGCACGCGGTTTGGGACCTGTACTACGCGCCGGTTGGAGACCCGGCGTTGGGGCCAGTTGCCTATCCGCATCGCGCGTCGGCGATGGAGATTCCGCAAAGCACGCTCGGGCATCACTGGGAAGACTCGACGCACATCCTCTACAACGTGGTCACGGCGGGGATGTCGTACAAGGCGGTGCGGCTGGAGGCGTCAGGCTTTCACGGCGCGGAGCCTGACGAGAATCGTTGGAACATCGATTTTGGGCCGATGAATTCCTACTCCGCGCGGCTCACCGTCACGCCGACCGCGAGATGGCTGGCACAGGTTTCAGCCGGCCGTCTTGTCCACCCGGAGGCGCTGGAGCCGGGAAACATCCTGCGCACAACTGCCTCGGTGGAATACATCGTTCCGCGTCCGCACGGTAATGCGTGGGCGACGACGCTGCTTTGGGGACGCAATGGGAAGCAGGCTGTGCATTACGGCACCAACGCCGTTTTGGCGGAAACGGTCGTGCCCTTCAGGGAGAAGAATTTCGTCAGCGGCCGCTACGAATGGTCGCAGCGCGATGAATTGTTTGCCAACGATCCTGCGCTGGCGCAGCAGCTATTTGAGCAAACCGGCAGCCACTGGTTCAATATCAACGCCTATACGATTGGCTACACGCGCGACATCGGCGTTTTTCACAATGTGGAAACCGGACTAGGCGCGAATGTCTCGCTGTACGGCGTACCGGACGCCATCAAGCCCTACTACGGAGACCACCCGCTGGGCGTGAATGTCTATCTGCGGTTGCGACTGAAGGAGAACCGGTAATGCAAAAGCGACCGCGGATTTCACGGATGAACGCGGATCCTCTAAAAGCTAAAAGCTAAAAGCTAAAGGCTAAGTGCTAAAAGCGGGTTTTTCCAGCGGCACTTCCACCACCATGCGCGTGCCTTGCCCGGGCCCGCTTTCGGGAGTAATGGTCCCCCCGTAAGCTTCGATCAGCGCTTTGGAGATGGCGAGACCCAGGCCGTATCCGCCGGTGTTGCGCGCGCGCGAGCTATCGCTGCGATGAAAACGTTCGAAGAGGTGGGCCAGCTCCGACTGCGGAATTCCGGGACCTTCGTCCTCGACCTCGATATAGCCGCGCTGACCATTGGCGCGCACGCGAAGTTGCACGTTTCCGCCGGCAGGGCTGAAGCGGATGGCATTCTCCAGCAGGTTGGACCAAACCAGTTCGAGATCGTCGGCATCGGCACGCATGGGCATCGGGCCGTTACTAACGAAATGGATGGTGACGCCGCGCTCGCGCGCCACGGGGGCAAGGCGCTCCAGCGCACTCTCGCAGGTAGCGGCCACTTCCACCGCTTCCAGGTCGCGACGTGCACTGCCCGCCGCCCACTGTTCAGCGCGTGCCAGGCGGAGCATCGAGTGCATGAGTTGTTCGAGGCGCGCCATGTCGTCGAGCGCCTGCTCCAGGCCGGCGCGGTACTCTTCTGCCGCGCGCGGCCGCTGCAGTAGCGATTGCAGCGTGGACTTCAGGATCGCAACCGGCGTCTTCAGTTCGTGAGCGGCGTTGGCCAGAAATTCGCGTTGCTGGGTGAACGCCCGATGCAGTCCGTCGAGCATGGCGGTCATGGCTTGGGTGAGGGGCGCGAGTTCCGTCGTGCTCAAAGTCCCTTCGCTGGGATTCAGCTTCCAGTTTGAGGTGTTGACCAAAGCCGCGCTGGCGGCCAGTTCGGCCAGTGGGCGCAATCCTCGCCGCAATCCCAACACTGCAAGGGCCACTGTGACAAGCAACAGCAGGCCGCTGCCTGCCGCAATGTAGATGCCGGCGTGTGCGACCGCGCGGGTCATCTGGTCGGTAGGCGCCGCATAAGTAACGGTCAGCACATCGGTCGAAGGGGCATCGCCTTCGCGATCGAGGACAGGAACGTTCTCCAGTCGCACTGCACGATAACGGACACCATCCACCGTAAAGTTCGCGTGTTGCCGGTCCTTCTTCGGAATGGCCTGCAAATCCGGCGGCCAATTCGAAGGTCGGGCGAGCACGTGTCCGTCGCCGGTGGTCACCTGGTAGAGATCGGGATGTTGCCTCTCCAGCGGGGGTGGAACCACGTCATCTTCGAAGATCAGCGTGGGATGCTCATCTTCGGAGTAGCGCACCAGCGCGGCGATGCTCATGGCACGCCCATGCAAGCCAGCGTCGAAGGCGTTGCGCAATTGGCGCCGGGTGAAGTACAGCGCCACCGAAACGATGCCGATGGCCAGCAGCAACTGCGAAATCACTACCGCTGCGATCAGCCGGCGCTGAATGGAGGTCTGTGGCATATTACCCGCGAAGCATGTATCCCTGCCCGCGCAGGGTGTGAATCAGTTTGGTGTCTCCGCTGTCCTCGAGTTTACGGCGCAAGCCGGAAACGTAAACTTCGATCACATTGCTGAATCGTTCCCAGTTGAAGTCGTAGAGATGTTCGAGCAACTCGGTCTTGGGAACGACCGCGCCAGGCCGGTGCGCCAGATATTCCAGAACGCGATATTCCATCGCGGTTAGGGTAACGAGTTTTCCCCCGCGCCGCACGCTAAGATCGGCCGTGTTGATCTCTAGATCGCCGACCTTCAGCACCGCCGCGCTCTGTCCCTTGCCACGCCGGATCAGAGCTTTGGCGCGAGCCAGCAGCTCTCCCAAGTCGAACGGCTTGGCAACATAGTCGTCGGCCCCTGCGTTCAACAGCGCAACGATTGATTCCTTCTCGTCACGCGCGGTCAGCACCAGCACCGGGACAGCCGAGCCACCGCCCCGCATGCGTTGCAGCACGGAAAGGCCATCGAGTTTCGGCAGCATTAGATCGAGAATTACCAGGTCGTACGGGTTCGACTCAGCCATGAACGCGCCTTCTTGGCCGTCGAGCGAAACATCTACGGCATAGCCGGCACTCTCGCGCAGACTGCGGGCGACATTTTCCGCCAGCCTCGCCTCGTCTTCAATGATCAATACCCGCATGGTTGCTTCTATCCTATGCCAACGCTAGGTCAGGGATGCTGAAGGGAGCCTTAACCGGTAGAGCGGGCCTTCACCTGGATTATTCATGAGCGACGCGTAGTTTTTTGGGTGTCATCCCGAGCGACGAGCGCAGCGAGGAGTCGAGGGACCCCTTTGGTCGCCAGCCATCTCAAACTTGTTACTGCGCCACGCGGCCACACTGTGATTTCTCGCAGCTATAGGGGTTCCCTCGACTTCGCTCGGGACAGGCTCTTCGACTCCGCGCCCGCCCGACCGCAAAAGCGGCGGGTCGGAAATTCTTTGCGGGCGCTCCGCTCAGGATGACACCTCACATTCATGAATAATCCAGGTTCAGGCCCGCGTTAACGGTGTTCTCGGAATCTTGGAGTCCCGGTACGGGGCGGCACGGGACCAGCGAGAATGTGTCGTGCCTACGGCACTCGAATTCTAACGGGGCGCGGCAACGCGGGACTGAAAGGCCCGCTCTACCCTGGCCTGAAGGGCGCTCTACACTTCGACATTCCGTTAAGACCCTACCAGGACACTCGCGAGAAGCGACCTGTGGCTTGTTCAGCTTCCATTAAGGTAACCTCCTTCATGCTTGTTCAGTTCCTCCGTGAGGGAGCCGTGTACATGAGCCAGAAGATCACCGCCCTCATCGTGGGCGTGTTGCTTGCGGCGGTCGCATCGCATGCGCAAGCCGTGCCGCCCGCGCAGACCGCGTCGCCGGGCACGATCAATACGCAAGCGCCGGCCGCCAGGGTTTCGCTGACGCTTGCCGATGC
>DATCCF010000277.1:0-6304 GCA_036511435.1 Terriglobales bacterium
GCTGGGCTAAGATCTATCGCCCCGTTCGGGGCTGGTTTTTGCCCGCTTCATTCCACAGTGGCAAACCGATACGAGGTCCCGACACAGTCTCTGAAGGTCCGCACCACCCGACAAGACTGTCAAACTTTGTCGGCTTCAAAACACATTCCCACAGCCTCTAAGTCTTTCTGCTTCGGGCGACGGCCTCGCGCGCTTCTTTGTCTGCCGTCTTACGCCGTTCCGTCTCGCGCTTGTCCCAGTTTTGCTTGCCTTTCGCCAGAGCCAACTCCACCTTTACCCTACCATTGCGGAAGTACAGCCTCGTGGGGATCAGCGTTAGTCCCTTTTGCTGCGTCTTGCCGATGAGTTTATGCAACTCATTCTTGTGCACTAGCAACTTTCGCGTGCGCAGGGGTTCATGGTTGAAGATGTTGCCGTGTTCGTAGGGGCCGATGTGCGCATTGATCAGCCAGAGTTCGCCATCTTTCACCAGCCCGTAGGCATCTTTGAGGTTAGCTCGTCCAGCGCGCACCGATTTCACCTCGGTTCCGCGCAGGGCGATGCCGGCTTCGAACTTTTCCAGCAGAAAGTAATTGTGCGACGCGGCGCGATTGACCGAGGCATCCCGCTCTCCGCTGGCCGTAGGATCACGCCGCGGCTGCTTTTCCTTTTCCGGACGAGCTGTGGGAGACGACTGACGAGTCATAAATATCCAGGCCCCACGCCAGCACCGGGCTTCGTTTTTCCCGAACCGTACATCACAATAAGCCGGAGAACGGGGTGACATTGCGCTGGGCGGGGCTGACGGTAACGATCTCGCGGGTCACGCGAACCTACGATGCTAACACAGGATGAAAACAGCGACTTGCATCCTAGGTGAGATGCTATAATCGCGCCGATTACACTGACTCGATCCGCCACGCGGCGATGATTTACTTGTTTCCGAACCATATGCTCACATTTGGCGTGAGCCCAAGTCTTACGTTCCGGAACCGGCATTCTGTAATCGGACGAGAGCCGGATTCCGGCGCAAATTCCCGGGGTCTTAAGGAACTTGATGAAACGGTTTACCCGTGTCCTGGCGGTGCTACTGATTGGCGCCGTTCTGCCAGCGGTCGCCTCCAACGACAAGGCCGCTAAAGCCTTCTATCAAAAGGGCAAAGCCGCCGAAGTTCAGCAGGATTACATTGCCGCCTATAATTTTTATCATCAGGCCTACCAGCTCAAACCCTCGGACCTGCGCTATCGCGCCTCCTTCGAGTATGTACGCTTCCTGGCATCGGCGTCCTATGTGCATCAAGGCGAGATTCTCGTCAAGGCCGGGAAACTGCAGGAGGGGCTGACCGATTTCGAGCAGGCACTTGCCATTGATCCGTCCAGCTTCGTAGCACAGCAGGAAGCCAATAAGACACGTCGGCTCATACAGAAGAGCCTGAACCCTGCGCCGTCGCCGCCGACGACAGAATCGGGACTGACCAAGCGCATGGAGGAAGCCGGTGGGCCGGTGGAGCTGGCGCCCATTGCCCAGACGCCTATCACCTTAAAGCTGACCGAAGACGCCAAGACAGTTTACGAAACCATCGGCAAACTGGCGGGCGTCAACGTATTGTTCGATCCTGATTACACTTCGAAACGCATTCGCGTGGACCTTAATGGGGTCACGCTGGAAGAAGCGTTGCAGATCACGGCGCTGGAGTCCAAGACGTTCTGGCGGCCAGTCACTCCGAACACCATTTTCGTTGCCGCTGACACGCCCGCCAAGCGTAAAGAACTGGAACAGAGCGTCATCCGCACTTTTTATCTGACGAATCTCTCGCAGCCCAACGAATTGCAGGACCTGGTTAATATTCTTCGGACCTTGCTCGATACCCAGCGCCTGCAACAGTTTCCTTCGCAGCAGGCCGTCGTGGTGCGGGGCACGCCGGATCAGATTGCGATGGCCGAGAAGCTGATCGGCGATCTCGATAAGTCGCGGCCTGAGGTAGTAGTGGAAGTGGCGATCATGCAGGTCACCCGTGACAAGTTGCGCAATCTCGGCATCAATCCGCCGACCAACGTCAGCGTACAGTTGCAGGCAAACAACACGACCACCACGACCACCACGGTGAATGGCAATGCGGGCACTGGCGGGACCGCCACCACCGGCACTACTGGCAGCCTCAGCCTGAATAATCTTGCGCACCTTAACGCCACGAATTTCCAGGTGACCATCCCGGCTGCGACGGCGAATTTTTTATACAGTGACAGCGACAGCAAACTGATAAGCCAACCGCAGATCCGCGCCTCGGACGGCCAGAAGGCTTCGTTGAAGATCGGCGAGCGTGTTCCTGTCGCCACTGGCTCGTTCCAGCCGGGCATCGGGGGCGTCGGGATCAACCCGCTGGTCAACACTCAATTCAACTACATTGACGTCGGCGTAAATATCGACATCACGCCCCGCGTGCACGGGCTCGACGAGGTGACCCTGAAGCTCTCCATGGATATCTCGGCCGTTGACTCCTACCAGAACATTGGCGGCATTCAGCAGCCGGTGATCGGACAGCGCAAGATCGAACAGGAAATTCGCCTCCGCGAAGGCGAAGTGAACATCCTGGGCGGCATCCTTGAGTCCACGCAGACCAAGTCGTTGTCCGGAATTCCGGGGTTGGCGCAGATCCCACTCTTCAGATATCTCTTCAGCGAAGAGTCCAAAGAGGTCAAAGACAACGAAATCATTTTCATCCTGATTCCGCATATTGTGCGTGCCCAGGATTTGAACGACAGCAACGTTAAAGCGATTGACGTCGGCACCGCCAATACCATATCGCTGCATCACGGCATGAACCAGGCGCCAGACCAGCAACAGGGCGGCACGCCGCCCGCAAGGCCGCCTGGCAATCCACAGGGGGCGCAAGTCAATCCCCCGCAGCCCCAGGCCGGCTCGACGCCAGCAACCGGCGCGCAACCTTCCACCGCGTCGGCCCCTCCGGGCAGTGCGATTGTGAGCTTTGACCCGCCCCTGCTGGACCAGGCGGTGGGTTCCACCTTCACCGTGAACGTGAACCTGACCGGCGCACAGAATGTGTATTCGGTCCCGGTACAGATTCTCTACAACCCACGGGTGCTGCAAGTGCTGAACGTCTCCAATGGACCGCTGCTGGCTCAGGATGGGCAGACGGTAGCGCTGGTGAACCGCGATGACAGCATGGCTGGCATTTTGCAACTCACCGCTTCACGTCCCCCGGGAACCGCCGGCATTAGCGGCGACGGGTCGGTATTTACGATTACGTTCCAGGCGAAAGCGCCAGGACAGGCAACTTTGAGCGTCAACCGGGCGGGAGTGAAGAACGCAAGCATGCAAAACGTCCCCGCCAGCGGCTCTCAGGCTATTGTGACCGTTCACTAGAAGCAGCGTCTAACCAGGAGCAGCCCCGGGCGCTAATCATTCGTCGCGAGCCTGCGTACTCCGGCGGCGACGCGGTCGCTTGCTGAAAGAAGCGATGTTCGGGTAGTACGGGCCTTCAGGCCCGCGTCCAAGCTGTTCACAATAATCAGGGGCTTTAGGGCGTGTGTGAGAACGAAACTTGGTTTTTGCCAGGAGAATTTGTTGGCGGAAAATCCAGCGCCGTAGGCGCGGCTCAGTTTAGCCCAGCACGAAGCCGCAGGCGGAGTGCTGGGTAAAGTGGGAAATAGATCCGAGTCCCTTCAGGGACGGCACAGTTCTCACACACCCTCTTTAGCCCTTGGAGTACCTCGGAATGACTTTTTTAGCAGCCCGAACGCAGGCCGGCCAGTTGCGAAACCAGTCCCGGGAAGGACTAAACTAAGAGCAGTGTATCTCAATCTTTCCAGTTGCGTTTTTGCTGCTGAGAGAAGCAGTGTGCCTGGATCGGGACCATTTCCTCCGCAGTCCCCGGGCCGGCGAGCGGTGCGCAGGAACGGTTTCACCCTGGTCGAATTGATCGTGGCGATGACCATCCTGATGGTCCTGACCGCCGCCGCAACTCCCGTACTGCGTGTCGCCATTCAGCGCAACAAGGAGCGCGATTTGCGCCGCGATCTGTGGGAGATGCGCGACGCCATAGACCGCTACAAGGACGCTGCCGACCGGGGCGCATTCCAGACCAAGCTGGACAGCCAGGGATATCCCCCCGATCTCGACACCCTGGTGAAGGGTGTGGACTCCAATGGCAAGAAGATCCGTTTCTTGCGGCGGATTCCTGTGGATCCCATGACTGGCAAGGATGAATGGGGCTTGCGCTCGATGCAGGATGATCCCGATTCGGATTCCTGGGGCGGGCAGAGCGTTTTTGACGTTTACACCAAATCCGAAGGCACGGCCTTGGACGGCACCAAGTACAAGACGTGGTAACTTCCTACGGCGCGACCATGAACCGGCGCTTGCGACAACGCGGCTTCACTCTGATCGAGTTGATGGTGGTGATCAGCATCATCGTGATCCTGCTCTCGCTCGCCATCCCCAATTATTCGTCGTCCATTCTGCACGCCAAAGAGACCGCGCTGCGCGGCGACCTCTACACCATGAGGTCGCTCATCGATCAGTACACGCTCGACAAGCAGAAGGCCCCGCAATCCTTGCAGGAACTGGTGGACGCCGGATATCTTAGGCAGCTCCCCAAGGACCCGTTCACTAACTCTCGCGATAGCTGGGTGCCGGTCACCGACGACAGCCTCATGTCTCCCGATCAGACCGAGCCGGGGATTATCGACGTGCATAGCGGTAGCGATCAATCCTCCAGCGAAGGCACGGCGTATAGCACGTGGTAGAAGAAAGCCGTCAGCCTTCAGCTATCAGCTGTCCCTATACGCGGGCCGAACCAGGATTATTCACGGCCGCACGTAGTTTTTGGGGTGTCATCCTGAGTGACGAGCGCAAACGGGGTCCCCAGCAAGCACCGGGTTTGTGCTTGCTGGGGTGTTCGAGCGAGGAGTCGAAGGACCCCTATGGCCAGCTGCATCGGTTCTTTAGAAGCCGTATCCGAAAACAACGGAGAGTACACTTGTGTCCAACAGTTCGGCGCGGTTCTGAGAAAGAGGGTGCTTTATGCGGGCGAGCGCGAAGACTGTTCTGGGTTTGCTCATTTCTGTCGTAGTTGTGTATCTGATCCTCAGCTACGGAGCGCAAATACCGGTGCGACAGAGCGTGGTACTGGCCCTACTTTTTGGAATCCTCTTCCAATCCGTGAATCAGGCTGCTGTTAAACCTATCTTGCGATTCACACCGTACTGGGTAAGCATCCTCCCGAAATGGTACGAAATCCTTACCGACTTTAAGTTGCTTCAAAACCCGGAGGATTGGCCGGCGGTTCGCGATTCTGGTGTGTCTACTGAACGGTGTCAGTTCTCAATCTTTAGTGACCCGCTGTGGTTTTCAGTTGTCCAGCAGTCAGCGGACGGAGAATAAACGCTGATTTACTTCAACAGCTACAAGTCGTTCATCAGCGAAGTCGATTTGAGAGAAGACCTCGACGCCATATCCCTCATCGACGAGAAAAAAGGCTCAAAACTGCTACGAAGGGAGAAGGTAAGATTCTTCGCGAAGTATGGTGGCGGAGGCTATCAGCTTGGACTCGAACTGCCCGACTGGTGGTGGGACAAGAATAAGAATAAAGCATCATGCCCGTCTGTTGTTTCCGAAACAAAAGAGTATATGTTCGGGACGGTTAGGGTCGTTCTTGCGGTAGTCCCGTATCGCGAATTTGATACTTATTGGCAGCCGGTAAGCTGGAGCAAGGGTTTCATGGACAGAGTAAACAAAACGCAAGAGGAACATCGAAAGAAGTTTGGATGGGTGGCGGACAAAAGGAAGGATGCGTTGGACCTGCCCATCAACTGGCCGACTGAAATCAACAACAAGTATTTCACGGTGCAACACAACGAGGTGTAAGACTAGGGATTTCCCAGTTACGCCAATGGCCCGCTAGGGGAAGTAGTCTATGACGGACAAAGCAAAAATCCTAACGTACTACTTCGGAGTGTTGTGCGGCGAATGCCACAAATTTATCTACCTTGATCACTACCAGACACTTGATCCCGCCGGGATTGTTGACGTCGAGCTCGGGATAGCGATTCGGTGCAAGCATCCCCCGTGCACTCATGCGCAGGTCTACTACAAGCGCGACGTTGTTTATTCTCGCGAGCGAGACAAAATGGTGCCTCTGGGTCGGGATAAATATTAGGCTTATGACCTTGCCCTCAGAATGCGTATCTCTTAACCGGCCGGGTTTTGAGGATTTCATTCATCCTCGTCATCGTCGTGGCGGTGGAAATGTGGGAATCGGCTTCATCGATTTCCAAGGTTTGTGGGAAGGGCGGAAAACAGCAC
>DATCCF010000278.1:0-13129 GCA_036511435.1 Terriglobales bacterium
CAACGAGCCACTGGCTCGCCTCCTCCCGAAAGTTCTTTCCTTCATCGCTGTCGAGGATCGTGGCTAGCGCACTCGTACGGGCAGCCGTGGGCAACTGCAAGAAAACTGCCACTCGCGGATCGCTCAGCGACTTGTCGATCATGTGATCAAGCAGAGAACAATTTCGGCCGTCGCGATTGCGATGAGCGGTAGGGACGGTCGATCCTTGCTTCATCCAAATAGCATCCGCCAGTTCGCATGCCTTTGTCAGTGATGTGGCGTGAAGTAACGAAAATAGCGCTGCAGACGATCGTCGGCAATCACGGTCATAATCGTTTCGCCGCGTTTGACACAACCACCTTGGGCATATCTCTCTGCCCGCCTGGGCACCAATATTTCGTCGAAAAGTTATGCTCCGCGATTGGTTCGGGGCCAGTCGATCCGCCAACGCTCACCTGGCGCTCGCACCCAGAACAGGGGCTTCACTGGAGTGCCGCGCGCTGGTGATAGAGTGCAGCAGTGCGCCCGTAAAAGCCGCGTGTATGCCACGACTCGCGCCACCCGAAACGCTGGCGGTCGAGGTGATGGCAAAACTCGTGGCAGAGGGTGCTCAGAAACGTACCGTACGAGGTGACTTGTTTCTTGATGGCGGTCCGCATCCAGAGACGGATGAGTAGGGTTTCGGGATGGTAGTCCCCGAACAACTCAATAGCCGAACCGCCTTCGCGGACTCGAAGCGGGCGGGCAGCAAGTACTCGGATCCCGGGCTGCCGAACCAGGTAGAAACCAGATGCAACCGACAGAAACTCCGCACATGCCTGGCGAACGGACGAGGCCGTACCACCTTGCATGGCGGAAGCGATGGAATTTGCCGACGCTTGCAACCGGTCGTCCTCGGGGACTTCCAAGGCTGTGAGCCGGTCGCTCTCAAGAAACCTTGCGCGTAACGCTGCTGTGCTCGGCGGTCGGTCGGTAAGCATTGCTGGAAATTGTCGACTCAGCGTGTCGAGATGCCAATCTGGGTTTACAGCTGTATTATCCAGTCGCCTGTCTTCATGACGCGGCTGAATCGCATCTGCTGGGTGACCAGGATCGCCCGATGCAACTCCTCGTCGGAAACCTCTCCCGCGTCGTTCTTGATGGCCAGTGTGCCGGTCGCGTCGGAAAGAAATTCCACTCCGAAACCGAGGTGCATTGCCTGGCGTGCCGTCGTGTCGCAGCACATCTGGGTCATGTAGCCGGCAATGACCACCGTCTCTACGCCACAGTCGCGCAACCACGTCTCGAGTTCCGTGCCGGTAAAACTGCCCGGTAGCGACTTGTGGATGAGTACATCATGCGACCGCGTCGCCACCTCCGGATGCAGTTCCCATTCCTTGCTCCCTTTGCGGAAGACCGGGGCGTCAGGCTGGGGTGAGGCGTGCTGAATCGCGACGACCGGGACCTCGTGTTCGCGCGCCGCATCCATCGCAGACAAAACGTTCGCCAGACTTCCTGCGGGATAGGTAATGGGCAGCTTGCCCGTGAAGTACTCATTCTGGACGTCAATAACCAAAAGTGCGCGTTTCGGGTTCTCAGCCATAAAGCTCATTGTAAGACGGCACAGGTAGAGGCAGTTTTCGGTAGGGTTTGAAATCCGGGACGAAAAATGCCGCCAACGCATCCCGATGCATATGCGCAGGCTGTCGTCACGTTGCCACTCCGCGAAAAGGGGCTGCAACTAAGTCATGACTAAGCGTTGCCAGCTACAAAGACTCAAGACTAAGCCGAAGCGCATAACCGATGTCGGGCGCGTTGGCCTGATGAGCCTGTAAAAAGAGCAAGACGTTGTGCGTGCAGAATTCCTGTGGACAGCGGATCACCGTTCAGATTTCAAATAGTTCCGAATCAGTGCGCGTCTCCAATCACAGATATATCTGTTGAATTGAGTTCTCGTCGAGGTCTCGTGCGGCCCCGGAATGTGTCACTTCCCCATGCTGCAACATGTAGAAGCGATCGGCTACCCTCATCACCTCTCGAATCTTTTGCTCTACGATCAACACCGCCCTACCTTCCTGCGTCAGGTCTTTGAGTAGAGCGAACAACTTGCTCATTAGCAGGCCGCTTAGACCTAGGGATGGTTCATCAATCAACAACAGCTTTGGATCAGTCAAGAGGCAATTGGCGATCGCAAGCATCTGCCGTTCGCCGCCTGAAAGCGTGCCCGCCCTCTGTTTCCATCTGGCTCTCAAAATCGGGAATAAAGAGAAGACTCTTTCTACGCGGATAGCGAGACTTGTTGGAGTGGTAATCGTTCCGGCGACACTGAAGTTTTCCTCAATAGTCAGCTCCGTGAAAACGCGATTCCCTTGGGCTATGTATCCAACGCCTTGTCGCACGGACTGCCTCGGTTGTGGGATGGCGGGAATCCCAAACAGTTGAATGCTCCCAGTCCACAGCGGTATGACTCCAACAATCGCTTTCAGCAAAGTGCTCTTGCCTGCGCCATTGTGGCCGACGATCGCTACGATTTCACCTGCAGCCACCTCTATGGATATCTGCCTAAGGACGAGTTTATTTCCGTAACCTGCAGATAAATCCTTCGCTTGCAAACTGTAACCAGAGTGCCTACCCAAGGAAAGCCTCCACCACTTCAGGTGATCTGAGAATATCCCCTGGCTGACCTTGACAAAGAACCTTACCGGCGTTCATCACTACAGCTCGGTTTGCGACCTCTCGCACCGCGGTTATGTCGTGCTCCACGAATATCGTCAATTTTCCACGGTCGCGCAGCTGAGCTAGCAAAGCCAAGATTCTGGATCTCAACGTGTAGTCCACGCCCGACACGGGTTCGTCCAGCATTATCACGTCGGGATCCATTGCCAGACAGCAAGCGATGGAAACAAGTTTCTGCTGTCCGAAACTTAGGACTTCCGCGGGCAGCAAAGCCTGTTGCTCTAGCCCAACCAATTCGAGCAGCTCACGAGCACGCTCATGGTTTTGCTTTTCCTGCTCACGAATACCAATCCCCAAGATCGCGTTACTTAATCGTTCGCCCTTCTGCCCTCGGAATGCGAGCAGTAAGTTATCAAGAACCGTCACCTGATTGGCCACCCTGACTTGCTGAAACGTTCGAGTCACGCCAGCGCGTGCGATCTTGAATGGAGGCAGCTTCGTTAGCTCCGTCGCGCCCCAGTACCACTGTCCCCTGTCAGGTCGGACATACCCACTCAAGACATTGATAAGGGTTGATTTGCCAGCACCATTTGGACCTACAATTGCGGTGATCTCTCCCGGATCGAAGGTCAAAGCGACGCCATCCAAGGCGCACACGCCTCCAAACCTACAGGTTAGGCCTTCGCAGCGAAGCTGACGCAACTTAAGTCTTCCTTCCGAACCCGTATTTTCCGAAGAAACCGCGAGGTCTTAAGAACATTAGTGTGACCAACAAACCCCCATAAAAGAGCTGCCTTATGTTAGCGGCAGTATTGGACGGTAGGCCTATCAGGCGAAGGACTTCTGGAAGCAGAACAAGGACTCCGGCGCCAACGAACGGACCGATGAGGCTCCCAGCACCGCCAATCACGACCATAGATAAGATGAGAAGGGATTCAGTGAACGTAAAA
Organism: Terriglobales bacterium; assembly: GCA_036511435.1. Taxonomy (GTDB): domain Bacteria; phylum Acidobacteriota; class Terriglobia; order Terriglobales; family Acidobacteriaceae; genus Bog-257. Next base: position 3,585 of record DATCCF010000278.1, read on the forward strand.
TTAGTTGGATCGATATAGGTCATGTAATGCGCGTATAGGCAACCACCAACTGCTGCAAAAGCAGCACTCAGAGCAACTACGATGACTTTCATCCCTTGCGTATTCTTGCCAAGGCTTTGTGCGAACAGCTCATCCTCACGGATAGCCCGCATCACTCTGCCAAATGGACTCCTGACGACGCGCCAGACGATGACATATGAGATCGCTGTCGCAGCTACGGCGAGAATCGCAAATTTACCGGAAGATTCTATACGCACACCGAACAGGATAACTGGAGATATTCCCGCCAAGCCAAGGGGTCCACGTGTAACAGTCACCCAATTATTCAAGAGCGACGTTACGACCAACTGGAACGCGAATGTCGCAATGAAGAAGTAGTCTCCCCTTAAATGTATTGACGGTATTGAGACAAGCAGCGAGATGAGCGCCGCACCTAGCATGGCGGCCAGCACCTCAATGAGAAATGGGGCGCGGAGACCAACTGCGAGAATTGCGCCGATATACGCGCCTGCAGCGTAGAACGCTGCTTGTGAAATCGATACCAATCCAGTCTGACCCACGAGCAGGTCGAGCGACACGGCCAAGATAGCGTAGATCGATATCAATACAATTAGATGGAACGCATAGTCCATGTCAAACCGTATGCCGAGGTAACGGCTTACCAAAGAAGCCATTAGGTCTAAACACAAGAAACGCAAGCAGCACAATAAACACGATGCCGCCTTGCCATTCTGTCGGAAGTTTCCACACTCCAAATGCTTGTATGAAGCCAATGAAAAAACCACCTGCTACTGACCCAGGAATGCTTCCGACGCCTCCGATTATTGCCGCAACCACTCCCATCAAGAGAGCATCGAACCCCATCGTCGGATTAATGCTCCCGTCAAACGCGATCAATATACCTGCCACCCCTGCCAACAGCGATCCGACCGCGAAAACCACCAAAAACACAAGCCGCTCGTCTATCCCATATGTATTAGCAAGTTCCCGATCATTAGCAACCGCCCTCGCGATTCTTCCTGGCTTCGTGCGAGCTAGAGCCCATCCAATAGCGCCGTACAGCAAGACATTCGCCGTCAGTGTTGCCACCTGCACGCCTGTGATCCTGGCACCCAAGATCGGGTAGCTACCAAAAGACGCGTTCGGGGAAAGAGTCCGATACACGTCGCCGTATGCCAGCGAAATCGCGTTCTGTATGACCGTATACATCCCCAATGATGCCAGGAGCATGACGAGTGGCGATGCTTGGCGCAGCATCAAGAAATGATAAAAACAGCCATATAAAATAGCCCCAAGAAGTGCTGTGCACAATACTGCGAGAACGATACCTACAGCAGGCGGCAGCCCCACTAAAAAGATGAATGTCCAAGCGAGGTAGGCACCACATGTAATAACAGCAGCATGGGTAAAGTGAAAAAAGCGGCACACACTGTAAATCACTGAGAAGCCAAGGGCAACTAGTGAATACGTGCTACCCGCGACGACGGCGTTCAATAACAGTTGTCTTTCTAGCACGAGCCGACTCGCTTTACTCCAACAAAACGGAACCCGATCAATAAGCCGCTTGCAAAAAGCTCAGCAACACCATTTGCAAACTCAACGCCGCCCGCGAGAGCTGCTGCAGTGCCAAAGTCTCGAACCAGCTCGTCCCTTTTCGTCACATCAGTATAATCTGCCGCCCGACGGGCCGCGACCGTCTGCCAGTCGTCAGTAAGATCTGTAAAGTCGGTTATCTTAACCCCACCCAATTCTAGGCAACGAATATACTCGCCGACGTGCAGCAGGCTTGGACAGGCGATTGTCGTTTGTAGCTTAGCTAAGTCGTCCTTTGTTAGCTGTCGCGAACAACAGTAGTCCTCGATATATACCATTCCGCCCGTTCGAAGCGAGCTACCAATCAATTGAAGAAAAGCGCGCTTCCGAGGGAGATGCAAAATGGAAAGGAAGGAGATGGCTGCGTCATAATCACCCCGAAGGGGCAGTTTAGCTAACGCATCGCCGCACTCAATCTTTACCTTGCGATGGAGGCCAGCCCCTTTGACCAATTCACAGGCAACTTGATATCGGTCCTCCTGTAATTCGATCCCATCGATATGGCTCTTGCAGGCTGCCGCAATATGTATTGCCGGGCCTCCGAATCCACTCCCGATGTCGAGCACTCTGGAGTCTTGGTCTAGCTGTAGCACGTCTAGACATGTCTTCATCGCGCACACACCACCAAAGTGGTCGTGAGCAAACTTGTCAACGGCATCAAGGTAGGTCCCTGCCTCAGAACAGGCCGCCTGAACCCTTGCCATTACATAATCTCCTTTAACCATGTGCTTGGAGTACATCGACTTCAAGCTTGTTCTCAGCTCTTCCAAATCGTGGGAAGGTTGCTCGGCAACCTGAAAAAACTTGTCTTGAAAGGCCTGGACAATGGTCGCATCAGTTGTAGTGAAGCCAATGAGCTTGGGCGTGACTACCTCCATGCCCTTTTCGCTGAGTAGTGTCTCTGTCTGGGAGGGACTAACATAATGCAGCGGGATAGCATATATGACACGTTTGCCAGTACACAGGTAGTATGCGCCCGTGAGCCATGAAAAGCGCTCGTCAGCTGGATTTAACTCAACGACCCTAAATCGCTTTGCGAAAGCAGATTTTTCTAGCTGTTCATGTACTTCGTCCACCTCTTTAAGTGCGTCGCTCACGATCTGAGACCACGGTTTTTTCTTTGCCTTGCGGGTCTCAATAACATACCGAGTCTGGTAAAAATCATAAGTGGCCTTGTAGCTCTGCCTGGAAGGTAAAAGAAACACGGCCCGAAGCAACTGGTCATAGGGTCGTGCGACAAGGCCCAAACTCCCAATCTGCTCTTTGAATTCTGTCAATTCTACAGCATCTGCATATGCCAAGTTTCCGGGTACTAGCGTAGAGCCAGAAAAATAGAAGAGGGGTATCTATTTCGCTCAGGTGCCCCCAATGGGTTGTGGTTTCAGGGCCAGTCCGCCGGTGCGGACCGGATGATCGCCTTGTAAGTTATTGGCTCCACGGCGACGGCTTGCTGGGCAAGGCGGTAGAACAGCTTTCCCCGGCTGTGCGACTTGCGCCGGTTGAACCGGAAGGTAAACTCGTCCAGATAGCCATCCAAATGCTCGATGCTCACCGCTCCCTGATGTGTACCCAGCAGCCATCGTTTTAACAACGACACCACGCGATGCACGCGCGGCAACAACTCCGAAGGGGATTTCTGCTGTCCGCGCAGAAACGTGAGCCGATGAATGTAGCCGCGCCCTTGCAAGGGCTCATATCCCAACCACCCGTCGGTGTGGACCACGCTGCCGGGCTCAACCGACTCTTGCACGAAAGAAATCAGGCTGTGGGCCGAAGCGTCCGCAATGCGCCGCATCCGAATCCGCCCAATCCCTTTGCCGTCCTCCTCTGCCGCCACCGCAATCAACGCCTTGCTCGCGGTCTGCCGACCGCGCACACCCTCTTCCAGTCCACCCAGATAGGTTTCGTCCGCCTCCACGATCCCCGCGAGTCGTTCCCGCCCGGGCCTTACCATGGCCCGCCGCAGTTTGTGCAAACACACCCAAGCCGTCTGGTAGCTACCCAAGCCCAGAACCCGCTGCAGTCCCAGGGCGCTGATCCCATTCTTCTGACTCGTCATCCACCACATCGCCCGGAACCAAACCGTCAGGGGCGTCCGGGTGCCCTGAAAAATCGTTCCCGCCGTTACCGAAACCTGATGTCCGCAGCCGGCGCACTGCCAGCGCCCGGATCGCAGCGGCCAAGTTTTACTCTCGCCGCAGCGTAGGCATTTGCATCCCGCCGGCCATCGCAGGCCGAATAGATACTCCCGGCACGCTTCCTCGCTGCTAAATCGAGCTTCGAACTCCGCCAGAGTCCGTGGATAATCCTCCACCACCCGCTCCATGGGCCACCACACTACCTGTAGTGGTCACCTGAGTCAAATGGATACCCATCAAATAGAATTCGGTCAAGTGTTCGTTGTGTATTTCCTCAAAGGCTCGCAAAACCCAACGGTAGAAGCTACGGTAACCGTCGATCTGGTCATTGGTAAGTTGGACCTGGCGATGTGTAATGTAAACTCCGATGCAGGTCAATACTAAGCCGACGACTGCAAAAATATTCACGAGATGCAGAGTTCCGAACCGAGGTCCAACGACTATACGCTCCGGATAAAGTAGTACGGAGCATAATGGCTTCAATGAGGGATACTTATCTCGTAAGTACTCGATGAGCGCAGGAGCAAGCGTCAGGAAGTAAACAGCAATTAAAAAGGTGATCGTTAATAAACTAGCTCGCGCCGGATGTTCAAAAGCGTATTTTTGGGCAGCCTGGAACTTCTGCTGCAGCCGTGACTGGGCCTTGTGTTTCATAATGGCGATTTGCGCAAAAGATACTGTCCGTTGTCTACTGTTTTCCATTCGAGGTCACGCGATACGCATTGCGGTGTTCCGAAACTGATTGGGCCAAAAATGCCTGTAGCTGTGTGGACTTTTCTAAGGTTGTCGCGGATTGATGGAGGCGATGAGCCTCCAGAAGTCATGATTTGAGCAAGCAACTTAAGAGCGTCGAAGGAGGTTACGGTGTAAATGTCAGCCCACGAACCATAAGCCTGATGGTAGCGATTCTGTAACGATTCCATGTTCTGGATCTGTCGTCCGTAAGACGGATAGGAATAGATAACCCCTTCCGCCGCATCGCCTGCCAGGAGCAGCGTCTCGCGTGTTTCAAAACCGGAATAAGAGTACCACTGCAGCTTAACATCTAGCTCTCTCGATTGTTTCAGGATTCTCCCAAATTCGTCACTGCTGAAGGCAATCAAGTACCCAAACTGTGCGTTTGAATACTTGATTTTCGCCAGTTGCGTACGGAAATCGGATGAATTGAGGTCATAGCCTTCGGAAACGGCGACGCGCCCTCCAGCATCCGTCAGTGCCCTGGTGAAAACTTCCTTGGTATCAATGCCGGAGGCATTGTTGCTATATAGCACAGCGATTGGCGACGCGCCGTGTGCAGCGGCAAAAGACCTAGCCATGAATCGGGCCTCGTCCGCGCCAGAAACCATAAAACTGAACAGATAATCAGTAGCGCGATCACAGATCTTGGGACTGATCGCAGACGTGTTCAAGAGGACAACACCTTTTTGGTCGGCGATTGGAGACACGGCTAGCACGACGCTGCTGATCGAACCGATGACCACTGGCACGTGGTCTATCGATATCAGCTTGTTGAATCCCGACACGCCGGTCTTCGCGTCGCCTTGCGAGTCCTCATAGATGATCTGGAGCTTCTTGCCGCCGATCCCACCTGTCGCATTGATATCGGTAGCGGCCAGCTCCAAGCCTTGTTGGAGCGATTTGCCGTAGTTCGCGCCACTGCCCGACAATGGCAACAGGGCCCCTACTCGCACGACGTTGTCTTGACGAGAACAAGCTACCAAAAAACAAAGAAAAATCACCGCACTGAGCATGCTTCGTTTCATGCTGCCTCCGCCGCGCAGTGGACAAGAACTCACAAGATGTTCTGGTCCACCCATTCAAGTTTCCCAATACGTCAAGCGTAACAACTACTTATACGGCATCTCTCGTCTCAAGAAAATAGGCATGTTCTCAGGTTCACTCCGACCGGGCCCCTTGCCGAGGACTTCAGCACGAATCTCAGTTTCAGGTCCCAACAGCTCCGTACTAAACGCCCCTCGATGAGTTCCTGCACATCCTCTTTTGTTTGCTGGGCAACAAGACTCGGGACAGCGTCCCCTCTGCCCCCGACGCAGGTCCCGAAGCTGTTGAACTGCGGCCTTCGCATCCGGTTTTGCCAGACAGCCCGCCGTCCCCTTTTGGCTCTGGATCGATCTCCCGGCTCCCACGGCCTCGGCTGTCCCCCTGGAAGCGACAGCCGACGATCCGCCAGAGCATACTCCCAAACCAACGGTTTCGTCAGGCGGCTCTCCGCCACAGCAGCCAATAATAGTGGGCATGTTTCACCATCCGCCCTCCTGTCTTCACCAGCCGTTGCTGCAAACACGTCAGCGCTCAGTTCTCGATTCGCTTGGGCAACGCCAGCCGCCGCCACAAATTGCCCAAGTTGTGAGCTAGCGCACTCAACCCTAGCCCGACCACAAGCATCGGGGGAGTCGCTTCATGTTTGCAAGGGTGGACTCGCCAATCTGCCCCTACCCTTTGATGGAGAACAAGCGTGGCTTGAAGTACTTGGCTTGGCCGACCCGCCGCATCCAGTCCATTTCCTCCTCAGTCATTGGACCCTTGTCCAACGCGTCAAGCGCGGCTGTCAGATCGGACTCTGATCTGGGTCCAGTCAGGCAGAGGTCAACCGCCGGGTTCGTCAAATTGAACCGATAACAATCGCCCGCCGAGGGAATCTTGTCACCTGTGGGAACTTTGTCAGGTTTCATCAGGTCGCCCCAACAGGTAGCCGTGAACGCGACGATTCCGGGTCTGACCTCAGGTGCTGGCAGTTTTGGGAAGATGTCTCGTTCAGCTCCCGGATGCACCGCGTTGTAGCGCACATGAAGGATATCGACATCACCATTATGGTTGGCAAGTGCTGCTGCCTGTGGCCGATTGTGAGTTGAGACGGCGATGGCGCGAATCAGACCGCGCTCGCGAAGCCGCAACGCCTGGTCGAAGATTCTAGGACTAACGTCCTTGTTCCAGAGTCCCAGCAGGAGAATGTCAGCGTGATCCATGGCGAGCGACTTGAGGGCGCGCTCCAGGCTCCACGGGACCAGTGCAGCCACACGCGAATAGGACTGGATGACGAGGCGGAACTCATCGCGATGTGATCTCAGGCTGCGCAGTCCGGCGCCGAACTTGGCAGTACGCATTGAGCCCCAATACAGGTAATTGACGCCCCGCTCGAATGCCATCTGCACGCAACGCTCGTCTGCGCCATAACTGGATGCCAGACCGAGGCGGTCCACTTTCCAGCCTGTCTTACCCAACGTTGTGGTCTTCCAATCGGTCATCCCTTGTTCACCGGGGCCCCAGAATTCAGAACCTGCACATCAGGAATTGCTATGGAACAGTTATGCCCGAGCCAGTCTCAGCCGGTTTGTAACCCAACTCTCTGCGTCGCCTGTGAAAGCGGCAAAGTGCAGAGCCGACGCAAGTACGTCTTCACCGACCAAATCGATCAGCTCATCCGAAAGATCTATCTCAGCCAGCAAGACGCGAAGACACGTCCGGGCATCCGGCTGTTGGCAAAGAAAGTCGGCATGCCGCATTGGGTATTGAAGAAGCGTGCCCGTGAATTGGGTCTTGCCCGAACGAAAGAGCTGTCTTGGAGCGAGAGGGAACTGGAGATTCTTGCTCGGAATGCGTGGATGAGCGATGAACGAATCCGTCTGAAGCTGAAGGCTGCCGGATACCCGCGCACGGTAACTGGAATCCACCTCAAGCTGAAGCGGATGCGGTTCAAACATGACGGGAGCTTCTACTCCGCCTACAGTCTTGCGCAAGCGCTGGGAATCGACCCTCACGCCGTGACGCGCTGGATCAAGAGCGGCCATTTGAAGGCCAAATTCCGAGGCACAGCGCGCGGCCCGCAGCAAAACGGGGACAGCTACCTCATCCAAGAGAAAGACGTCCGCCGCTTTATCCTCGAACACCCAACCGAAATTGACCTGCGCAAAGTGGACCAACTTTGGTTCCTCGATCTCATTACCAACGGCTTAGTCCTCGCCGCTTGAGACTCATAGCCATTTAACTGCCTGATTGCACGAACCAAAGAGTTCGGTGCTGTTGGGCGCCGAGCCGCCGGAAGCGGCATAACCCACTCGGGAGAGCGGCAGAACTCAGTCGCCTACTGGCTCTCCCGATCTTCACTTGGAGGAAATGCGATGCAAGAGACAACCCTTATCGAGCAGGACCGGTCAGTTGGGGCAATTCTCAGCCCCGTGCCGGCCCCAGCTCCGACCATGACGCTGTGCTCCTACGGAGCAAAGCTAACCCGGGAAGAACTGGCCCGCGTGGCAACGCCCGTGGGGACAGCAACCCACAAACCCATTCCCCATATCGCGGTAGTGGAAAAGCTGATTGAAGCACTCGGCTTCCGCCAGATCGGCATCGTGCAGGAGGAATACGCCGTATCAGCGGACGGGATGCGCATGTTCGGCGCGATGGACCTTAGCTCCGGATTCCAGGGCTGCCGTTTCGCCATCGGCTTGCGGAACAGCCATGACAAAAGCTTTCGGCTCAGCGTGACCATTGGCGTCAGAGTCTTTGTTTGCGAGAACCTCGCGTTTCACGGGGAATACGCGCCTGAGACGATGTTTCCGAATTGACGACGGTGCGCACGACAACACATCCCGTGTAACAAGCAGTTCCTCACCGAGATCGGCAGAAAGCCTAAGCCACTCGGCCTCTCGAAGCCGACTCTCTGCCAACTTTGGGCCAACCACCACGGTCGCTAAGCGTACGAGCGTCCGCACCGCGTAGGAGAAGTGATGGCGTGACGAATGTGATGGTTCGCTGCCTGACCCAGGCCGCAGCTTTGGAGTAGGAGGCACAACCGCTGCGCTTCACAGCAATCCTGCGAGGTGGAATGGTGGGCCCGAAAGCCTGTGCAGAAGCACATTATCTCGGGCGGGCACGATGAGATCGGGGAGGCGAGGTGCGACTGATGCCGACGCGGTCCGTGAAGTCGTACGTGAAGATGAGCAGGAGCGAGTAGATCAATGCGGAGGCGGTGGCTGACGCTGTGTCAGGACGAACCACGGGTCGTAGCGATCAAGACCGAGGACCAACTGGAATGCAGTCGCTCCATGCGGTGTGCCAGGACTAGGTGACTCGGTTACGGCAGCCGTATATCAGGCTTGCCTCAAAACCAGACATTTGGCACTATCACGATGTTCCATGGGGCGCAGTTGTTGCCAAACAGGGAGGTTTCGCAACGGCCGAGCCTGGTGAGAAGAGCAAACGCCGCACAACCGGACGAGGAATTGTCGAAGTAACACGAATATACCAGCAATCATAGATGACCTAGCCGCATGCGGCCGTGTATGGAAACATTCAACCCGCTGACTCCCAAAATCTTGGCGAAGCCCGGGTACACTGGGATCCGAGAAAGAATCTTCGGATGCCAACTCCGTTTTTCACTCTGCCAATGAAAGTCAATACCGGTTGCGACAGAGGCCATTGGGCCGCTGAGGCAGGGAGAAAGAGGATCACAGAATGAGAATGCATGGCGGGCTCAGAATCCTGCTTACGCTAGCGATATTTGCCCTGTGCGCAGCGATGACAGCATCGGCGCAAAGCCAGGAAGGTCCGTCGCCGAAACAACCGGCTCCGACGGCTGGCACGCCGAAAACGGTCGTGGGCTGCCTCACGGGGTACGACGACCACTACACGCTGGGCACGATGAGCGACACCCTTTATCTGCTGGAAGGTGATTCCGCTGTGTTCAAGCGCTATAACGCCAGGATGGTGCAGGCGACGGGAACCGTCTCCGAACCGCCGCCCGGTCCCTCAAGGAACAATGTCTTGTCGCAACAGCCTCCCACACTGACTGTGTCG
>DATCCF010000279.1:0-3772 GCA_036511435.1 Terriglobales bacterium
GGCGACCGTCCCGTCGTGATTCCCGGCGAGGACGGGCTGAACCTGGTACCTTCGGTCGTCGCGTTGGACGAGAACGCCCAGATCGTCGTGGGCAGCGCCGCGCGCAAGTATCTGATCGAGACGTCCGAGCGCGCCGTGTACAGCGTAAAGCGCCTCATGGGTCGCGACGTCGAGGACGTGCGCGACGAGCTGAAGCTCTTCCCTTTCCGGCTGGCTGAGGATCTCGCCCCGGGCGAAGTGCTGCGCATCAAGCTTGGCGAGAAGACCTTTACCCCGCCGGAGATTTCAGCTTTCATCCTGCGCCAACTGAAGCGCAATGCCGAGCGTTACTTCGCCGCGCCGGTCACCAAGGCTGTCATCACTGTTCCCGCGTACTTCAACGATGCGCAACGGCAAGCCACCAAGGACGCCGGCCGCATCGCGGGCCTCGAGGTGTTGCGCCTGGTGAACGAACCGACAGCGGCATCGCTGGCCTACGGTCTCGATAAGAAGAACGCGGAAACCGTTGCAGTTTACGATCTGGGCGGCGGCACTTTCGACATCTCGATTCTCAAGTTGCACGAGGGCATCTTCGAAGTGATCGCCACCAATGGCGACACTCACCTCGGTGGCGACGACATCGACAATCTGCTGATCGCGATCGCGCTGCACGACATCCAAGGCGATCTGGCGATCGACGTCCGGCGCAACGCCGAGATCGTGCAGGCGATCCGCAAGGCGGTCATCGACGCAAAAATTGCTTTGTCGTCTGACGAGAAGACAACGCTGGACGTCGAACTTCCCGGCGGCAAACGCTATCGGCGCGAGATCGCGCGGGCTCAATTTGAGCAGTTGATCCAGCCGGTTATTGACCGCACTGTCGGCCCGGTTCGGCAGGCGATGAAAGATGCTGGTCTGACCCCAAAGCAGATCGACGAAGCCGTGCTGGTGGGCGGCTCGACGCGCATCCCGCGGGTCCGCCAACTGGTGGAAGAGCTGTTTCAGCGCACTCCACACAGTGGATTGAATCCCGACGAAGTGGTTGCGCTGGGCGCGGCCATACAGGCTCACATCCTGGCGGGTGGCTCGGAAGCGACCAAGGAAATGCTGCTGCTCGACGTGACGCCACTGTCGCTCGGCATCGAATCGTTGGGCGGAGGCGTGGTCAAGATCATTCATCGCAACTCGACGATTCCGGCATCGGCGACCGAGCACTTCACCACCGGCGTGGAAGGACAGACCAACGTTGCTGTCCACGTCGTGCAAGGCGAACGCGAACTGGCGAGCGATTGCCGCTCCCTGGCGCGCTTCGACCTGAAAGGCATTCCGCCCATGCCGGCGGGGCTGCCGCGCATTGAAGTGAAATTCTTGATCGACGCGAATGGCATTCTGCACGTCTCCGCGCGCGAGCTGCGCAGCGGCAAGGAAGCTGAAATTCAAGTGCAGCCCAGCTACGGTCTCACTGACGAGCAAGTCGAGAACATGATCCTCGAGTCCTTCGATAATGCGGAAGAAGACTTCCGCCGGCGCCAGTTGATTGAAGCGCGCAATGAAGCCGAGACCATGCTCGCCGCCCTGGAGAAGGGCCGTAAGAATCCCGCGTGGGATCAGTTGTCGTCGCAGGAGCGCAGCACTGTTGGCAAGCTCGAAACAGCGCTTCGCGCGGTGATGAATGCCGACGACTATCAGGCTATTCGCACGGCGATCGATGCTCTGAACCAGGGAACTATGCACCTCGCGGAGTTGATGATGGACTCTGCGGTGGGCGCGGCGTTGAAGGGACAAAACATGGATACCGCCGACGTAGGTGAGGGGCCCGAGTCTCCGCATCCCATCGCCCAGGCCGAGATTAAGTAAGTGGTTAGGGGCTAGGGGCTAGGGGCTAGGGGTTAGTAAATCGTCGTTATGATGACACAATCGGCATAACCACAGGTTGCATTGGGAAGGTCAGGGTCGGCGCCTCTGATTGTGTGAGGGCTGCTGGGCATGGCGCAGATGGTCTGAAGTTGCGTCTGAACCGGCCCGCAAGGGCGACTCAGTTTAGCCCAGCGCTTTAGCGCTGGGTGCTAGAACCAAACTTGGTATTTGCGAGCGGAGTTTGCGAGCCGAAAATCCAGCGCCGTAGGCGCGGCTCAGTTTAGCCCAGCGCTTCAGCGCTGGGTAGGCGTGTGATAGGGCCGCGAGTCCCTTCAGGGACGACATAGATACCAGCGGCCTTCAGAGACTGTGTCGCGACCTCGTATGGGTTCGCCACAGGGGAAAGAAGGGCACAAAAATCTGCCCCGAAGGGGCGAAAGAGCTTAGCCCAGCCCGCCGCGGCGGGCTGGGTGGGCGGGAGATGAGACCGAGTCCCGTAGGGACGAAACAATATTAGCCCAGGGCGGAAGCCCTGGGTAAGGCGGGAAAGATTAACGAGTCCCTTCAGGGACGGCACAGAAAGCGCGGGCCTTTAGGCCCGCGTCCAGACGCTCATTTGCACGAGAGGCTTTAGAGCGTGTGTAAGAACTAGCTTTGAGTTGGCACGGTTGGGACGATGGCGCAAAACCCAGCCCCGAAGGGGCGAAAGAGCTTAGCCGGGAGATCAGACCGAGTCCCGTAGGGACGACAGAGTTTGCGACACGTTCTCTTCAGGCCCGCGTCCAATCTGCATTTGCACAACGGTCTTAGCCCGAGGTAACGAAAATTTATGGCAGACGAGAAAACACAAGGCGGCGGAACCGCAACCGTGAAAGCTCCCGGACCGAATACCGTTCGGGTCACCTTCCTCCCCGACAACAAGACATTTGAGTTTGAACACGGCAAGCTTCCCTACCAGGAGCATGGCAAGCCGGAGTCAATCCTTGATGTGGCCATGAATTTCGGACTGCACCTGGAGCACGCCTGCGGCGGAAACTGTGCTTGCACGACCTGCCACGTCGTGGTGAAGAAGGGCAAGGAACTACTCAACGAGATGGACGATGACGAAGCCGATCGTCTCGACATGGCCGCCGACCTGCAGCTCAACTCGCGCCTGGGATGTCAAACCGTGATCGAAAAGCCCGGCGAAGTGGTGGTGGAGATTCCGGCCTGGAACCGCAACTATGTTTCGGAAGCCGCGACTCACCACGACTGATCGCTGGCATCTTACTAATCGAGGATCCTATGCCTGCTGAACTGAGATGGGATGACGCGGAAGACATCGGCATTGCACTGGCCGAAAAGTTCCCAGACGTGAATCCGCTGGAGGTCCGCTTCACCGACCTACACCGCTACGTGACCGAATTGCCGACGTTCGTGGACGATCCCAAGATGTCCAACGAGGGCAAACTCGAAGCCATTCAGATGGCATGGTACGAGGAGTACCAGGACAGAACTTAGATAGACAATTATTTCTTTCCGAGCTCGGGGCTGCAGAACCCGATCATGCGGCGCTGCCGCCCGCCGATGGCTTTGAAGTGTCCGTACACGCCATCATTCTTGAAACTGCTCGGATGAACGTAATGCTTCTTCTTTTGCCTTCCCATGGGCGTATTTCCTTAGCTCCGACCCTAAACTATATGTCCTATTCCGCCGATGAAATCGGGGTACGGTGCGGCCAGGCGCCCGTTGGCGCCAACATTTTCGAGGCACAGTGACTCCACCTGGCGCGGAAGCGCCGCGGTGAACTGGGTATGACGTGTTGTGTGAGTAATTCGGGCCCATTTACCTCAGGATTCTGTGAAGCACGTCAGGATTGTGGAATAGAATCAATCTTCACCGGGCTACCCTTATGGGAGCACCTTGCTACCGAGTACGCGGTACTTTTCTGGGACGC
>DATCCF010000280.1:0-7844 GCA_036511435.1 Terriglobales bacterium
CCCGCTGCACCAGCCGCGCCGGGATACTTCGCGCTCGCGACCACCTCTCCAAGGTGGATCCTTCCTCAGGGGTCAACACAATGGATGCTGCACGTCTGCTCATGCCGAACAGCATAGAATAGGTTTGGCTATAAGTAAAGACATTAATGACGCACTACACTAGCAGTCAGCCAATAGCTCAATGCCCCACGCCCTCGGCTACGCTCGGGACAGGTCCAGCGAATCCAGGGTGGGGCATTTTGCCCTCGGTCACACACACCAGTCGCCACTTCTTTCCATTTGGGCTAAGAGCAATTCGGAGTGGGTTAGGCCCGGGCCAACGCCGCAGCTGGCATTCGTCCCATTCGCCATCACACTCTCCAGTGACCACCTTCCTTGCGCGGTAATCCAGCTCAGCTATGCTCCGAGTTACGGTGGCGTGTCGCCGAACATGGGCATTCGCCACCGTACAGAACGTCGAAGCGATCCCGCGCACACCGGAACTCCAAACAAGGAAAGGTAGCGCGAAAGGAGGACAAGAATGGCAGAAACAAAAACAGCTGTCGGTAAGGTTACGGTCGCCGGAAGCAAGTACTCCGTGACTGTGAACAAAAAGAAACATCTACTTCCCGTGGGCACGCTGATTGACGCCAGCCAGGTCAGGAAACTGGCCGGCAAGGAAGTAGTCGTTTACTTCGCAAGCAAGCCAAGAAACCTGGTGATCGCCGTACAGGACAAGGCCTTTAAACTGCAACCGATCCTTTGCTATGTCCCCGTACCGGATTTGTTCAAGGCGCTCAACCCCGAAATGCAGAACGCAGCCTTGAATGTAATGGTCGAAAAAGGAATCATAATGCCCGACCTGGCTGAGCAGTTCAACGTGGGCAGGTAGCCACTGAAACGAAGAGGGCGTGCAGCGTGGCAAGAGGACCGAGGCGCGAAATCAAGCAACTGGTAGTAGAGGTCACCGAGGCCTGTAATCACGCCTGCATGCATTGTTACAACTACTGGCGTCCACGGCGGGGAGACGTACCGGTTCTTCCCGTGGTGGACGCGACAGTCGAACGCGGGCGTCGCGTGCTCACGAGGCCGGACTTCGTCCGCCTGGTGAAAAAGATCAAGCGCGACGCCCGGCTGCATTACATTGCCCTCAGCGGCGGCGAGCCATTCCTGCGTACTGACCTACCCAAAATCGTTGGCGACCTCAGCGACCAGTGCGAGGGACTGGTTACGATCACGAACGGCACCCTCATCACGAAAGAGCGTTTGCGGCGCATGCCGGAGCGCAGCAACTTCGAAATTACGCTGTTCAGCGCACATCGCGAAACGCATGACGCGATTGCCGGCCGCAAAAGCTTCGATCGCCTGATGGAGACCTTTCTACTTCTGCACAAACATCATTGCGGTCTTGTGATCGCCTGCGTGCTCAGCCGTCTCAATGCCGCCGACATTGCGCTGACCATGGAACTGGCTGTCGCCGTGGGCGCGCAAGCAGTCATGCTGAACCGGGTCAACTTGAGCCGGAACGTTATGCCGGCGGCGCGGGAACTGGTGCCTTCCCCTGAGGCGTTGCGCGAGACGCTGGCCGCGGCCGACCGAATGGCCGAGAAGTATGGCCTGGGCGTCGTGCTTTCCGTTCCCGTGCCGCCGTGTGTCGTCGATCCACGCGAATTCTCTCATCTCCACGCGGGCTGGTGCCCGCGCGGCGGTAAAGACGCCTACTACACGCTGGGCTGCACCGGACTCGTCCGGCCCTGCAATCACACCTCGGTTGTACTGGGAGACCTGCTGCAACAGAAGTGGTTCGAGATCGTGGAGAGTAAGCAGGCGCGCGAATATTGGGCAACAGTGCCGGAAGAGTGCCGCGACTGCTCGCACCCGCTCAAGGATTCGTGTGCGGGCGGATGTCGCGCCGCGGCGCAGGAATGCTACGGCTCGACGGCGATGATCGATCCCTTTGTGAACTTCGCGCGCGCCGCGCAAGCGTGATCCAGGCGGGTTCCGTCAATTGAGCTGCACGCCTGTAAGGGTGCCCTTTCATGACGAAGCTCTCGAGCGGCCTTTGTTAGCGACCGCTCAAGCCACCTGCGTGGCCTCGCATTAGGAGGCCCGCAGGTCCCGGCGCACGAGAGTTGAATCGAGGAAGAAGCCGAGGCCGACCGCGAAGGGAATCACGCCGAAGGCTGCGGCAACCCAAGCGTCGGGCTCGGCGCGGGCGATCAGGCCAAATGCGACGGTGTAGCCGATCGACGCGCTGACCAGCAGGATGCCAGCCCGGCGAGAACGAGCGGCCTGAGAGAGCTCAGGTTCCATGGGAACGCTTAGCCCACGTGCCAGTGCCGCCAGGCGTTCTTCGGTGCGTAGCTTGCGCACACGGTAATAGGTGTACATCCCCGCGATCGGAATCCCGAAGATCATAATTACTGCCACCAAACCGATAATATCTCCATCCATCGCCTGCCTCATTTCTTGTCGCGCTGCCCGCGCGTTCTGAAAATCGCTTACAGTTTGAGGTACGGGGATCGGCCGAAGAAAGTTCCGCAGTTTTGCACGAGGTCGCAGAGTCCCTGTCACGCGTCGCTTTCTTATGTATGTGAGATGGCTTGCGGAGACGGTGGCGACCCTTACGAAAGCGAGTAGCAAGAAGCACGTCCCTCTGCTCAGACTTAAAGACGGTGTGTGAGAACTGTGCCGTCCCTGAAGGGACTCAGGTCTAGCTTGCACTGTACCCAGCACTCCGCCTGCGGCTCCGTGCTGGGCTAAACTGAGCCGTGCCTACGGCGCTGGATTTTCCGCTAGCAAATTCCACTGGCAAATACAAGTTTCGTTCTCACGCACGCTCTAAAGGCCTGCACTACCCAAGGAACAGCCACTCTGGGAAAGGTTGTAGAGATCGTGGGCATCATTCGCGAGGTGAAGGCAAAAAGCAGGTCCCTCCGTTCGGACTAAAGTCCTCGGTCGGGATGACAGTCTCGTAAGGTATAGTCCGATGCGGAGCTCTCCAGATAGGAATCACCGGCGAGAAGCGAAAAGCGAAAAGCGAAGAGCGAAGAGCGAAGAGCGAAGAGCATTCCCCTACTCTTCCACCTCGACCTCTTCGCCGCGCTCGGCCTTGGCAGCCGCGATGATCTTCTCTTGCTGCAGTGCGGGAACAAAGTCGTAGTGGTCCATTTCCATCGAGAAGCTGCCGCGCCCCTGGGTCATCGAGGTCAGGTCGGTGCCATAGGTCAACATTTCGGCCATGGGCACTACGGCTTTCACGACGGTCTTGCCGGCCTTGTTGTCCATGCCCTGGATGCGGCCGCGACGGCTGTTCAGGTCGCCCATGATGGTGCCGGCAAACTCGTCAGGCATGGTGATCTCGACATTCATGATCGGCTCCAGCAGCGTGGGCTTGGCCTGCTCCATGGCTTTGCGGAAGGCGATGCGGCCCGCGGTCTTGAACGACAATTCATTGGAGTCCACGTCGTGGTAGGAGCCGTCGTAGAGGATGACCCTGAAATCCACGACGGGAAAACCCGCGAGGTAGCCGCGTTGCGCGGCTTCGACGATGCCCTTCTCGACTGCGGGAATGTAGTTCTTGGGAATCGCGCCGCCGAAGATCTCATTGACGAACTCGAAGTTGCCTCCGCGCGGCATCGGCTCCATCTTGATCTTGCAGTCGCCGAACTGGCCGTGTCCGCCGCTCTGCTTCTTGTGGCGTCCCTGCACGTCGGCCTTGCCACGGATGGTCTCGCGGTAGGGAACTTTGGGGGCCTTGAGGTTTACTTCGGTGTGATAACGGTTTTTGAGCTTTGCAACGATGACTTCGATGTGCTGCTGGCCGGTGCCCGCAATGAGGAACTCCTTGGTCTGGGCATCGCGGAAGAAGCGCAACATGGCATCCTCTTCCATCAGCTTGTGGATGCCATTGCTCAGCTTGTCTTCGTCGGCACGGGTCTTGGGCTCGATAGCGAACGTGATCGCCGGCTCGGCAAACGTGACCTGCGGATACTGGATCGGTGCACCCTTGTCGCCCAAGGTATCGCCGGTCAACGTGTCCTTCAACTTCGCAACTGCGCCAATGTCGCCGGCGTGGAGCTCGTTGACCGGGACCGCTGTCTTGCCCTGCATCACCGAAAGGTGGGCGAACTTCTCGGTGCTGCCGCGGCTGAAGTTGTGCAAGGTCGCGTCGTTCTTCAGCACCCCGGAATAAACCTTGAAGAAGGAGATGCGTCCCGAGAACGGATCGCTGATGGTCTTGAATACGAACAGGGAGAGCGGTTCCGCGTCGCTGATCTTGCGGGTTGGGGGCTCGCCATTGTTCGCGGCGGCAGCGGCTTCTACTCCGCCACGCTCGACCGCCGTCGGCAAGTAATCGACGATGAAGTCGAGCACTTCATCGGTGCCAATGTTGCCCAGACCCGAGGCGAAGAGAACGGGGAAGATCTTGTCCTCGCGAATGGCATTGTGCAGTCCGGCGACGATGTGCTCCTCGCCGATCGTGCCCTTGTCGAAGAACTCTTCCATCAACGCGTCGTCGCCTTCGGCAACCAGTTCCACCAGCCGCTCGTGCGCAGCCTTGGCCTGCTCCTCCAGGGCGGCTGGAATTGGGCCGACCGTTGACTTGCCGTTTCCGCCCATCTCGTAGGTGTAAGCCTGCATCTTCACCAGGTCCACGACGCCGGTGAAACTTTTCTCCGAGCCGATGGGCAACTGCACCGGCACAACCGTCCGTCCGAAGGCCGTAGTGAGCGATTCCATGACGCGGTTGAAGTCGGCGCGCTCCCGGTCCGTCCGAGTGCACACAATGACCCGCGGCAACGCGACCCGGTCGTAGTAATGCCAAATGCGTTCGGTCACCACTTCCACGCCACTGACCGCGTCCACCACGACCAGGGCGGCTTCCACCGCAGGCATTACCATCTCGGCTTCATGGATGAACATGTTGAAACCGGGCGTGTCAATCAGGTTGATCTTGGCCTTACCCCACTCGACGAAAGCGGTGGCGGCGGAGATGGACATCCCGCGCGAGATCTCTTCTTCGTCGTAATCGGTGACGGTGGTGCCTTCATCGACCCGGCCGAATCTCTGCGTGGCGCCGGCAGTGAAAAGCATCGCCGATGCCAGGGAAGTTTTGCCCGAATGTGAATGCCCGACCAGGGCGACGTTGCGGATGTTTGCGCCTTCGTAATTCTTCACCTATGACTCCTTCGAGTGGGCCGTGGCAATACTGTGTGACGGCGGCCGCTCCACCTGGCGCTCAGAGGCATTGTTCCCCAGTAGCACGCGATTTTCGTGCTTGCACAACCCCGAGGTTGCCGGTGAGGCAAAAAGGCGGGGCACCATGCCGGCCTGCACATGGTGAAACTGAACAAACTTAGAATCCTAGCACAACGAGTTGCCTGCTTCCACCGCATAGGTCGGGCACAGTCGGGCACAACTGCCGACCCGTGTACGCAAGGGGCGCTGCCGTTCCCGGCAAATGGAATAGCAGTTTGAGGCATTACTTGTTCTCAGTAGGCTCTCTGACGATCCGCGCGCCGACTTGGTTTGCGTCCTCGCGTTCGCATTTGTGCGCGTTGAACTGCTGTTGGATAGCAGCCTGTGCTTCCGACTGCCCGCTCAGGGGATGATGTGCTGGGAACTGCATATTGCAGAATTCGCAGACTCCCAGCACTGGAATGTTATTGGTGCGCCGGACGATCCGAAGTTTTCGCTTTGCCATGCTTCAAGTTTACGCCGTCCGTTCCGACGTTCAAAACCGTGGATTTCAAACTGCACCACTACCGGCCGTTAAGGTTGCTGAGCGTTTCCCTCAGCGCTGGCCGACCTTCATGGTCATCCGTGGAGCTCGCGCGTCTAGAGCAATACTGGGGATGGAAGCCGAACCTGGAGTCGCGGCGCCACTTTGCGCAAAACAGCTATAGGCGCGGGAAAGGCCTCGGCCATTTGCAGCTTGGCGGCTGCAATTTCTTCCACCGTAGGTGGACCGACTTGGATTACGACGTTGCTGTTCACCTCGGAAGCATGCTGGAACAGGTTCTGATTCAGCATGATCGACTCCAACAACCGCCCCAGATTTCGTGAATGAAAGCCATTGCTGAAGCGTGGACCGTTCGACCACCCGGGATTCACGGAGTAGTCGCAGATTAAGCTCCAGTATCCGCGCGTGGTGTTGCACCACATCTTCAGACTGTCCACCGAGCGCCCACCGCCGATGTGGTATTCGATCTGTAGCAAGCCGCCGGTTGCTGCCTGCACCAAGTCACTCCAATTCAGGACCACAGCGCTTTCCAGAATTTGGCTGAGCTGGACGTTCTGAGCAGGCAGGGGTTGCGGTGTAGTGGTCATCGTGTCCTCCATGAATGTTGAATCGTTGGGTGATGAACTGCGCTATCCGGCTATTTCTTCCAATACAAGGTCAGCCGGGGCGCTCAAAGGTCCTGCCACGGAATTGGTCTGTTCCTGTGGGCCGCTGCGCCTTTTAGCCGCAGCGATCCTCCAACTAGCTTCCACGAACCCGTTCCTCTGCGGCAGTAATTCGCAACTTTCCCTCACGGCAGTTCGCAACGACTCTCCCCATTCCATCCCATGTGCTTCGGGAACATAGGAGCCGGGGGAGGGTTGAAGCGCGACAAAGTCCGGCCGACCGATCAGGAAAGCGACAATCTGGTCTGGGCTGTCCTTCTTGATCTCATCGCGCAAGGCGAGCGCGCCGTGGTAATCCCGCCGGATGTCAATCAGCACCATGTCATAGCGATCCGGATGCCAAACCAAGGCCGCCTCTTCGAGGTCGCTGGCGCCGATCATTTCCACGCCGTGCATTGCCATGATTTTTTTGCGTAGCGTCCTCCTCTCGGGGTTTGTGTCCATGAGAAGAACGCATCTCTTAAGCTGAACGGTCTTATCGACGAGATTTGATGCTGTTATCATCGCGCTCCTCCTTCGATTCCTTGCGCGGTCCCCCGGCAAAAGAAGGTCGTAGCTGTCTTGGAAGTACGCTTGTAAGGAGGACTGAAGAGTAGACCTTCTTCGGTAACGGAAGGCGCTGGCGGGGAACCTGCGGAAGTTAACCCCACTCAGTTGAGTATACTCCTGCTCCGGAAGCCACGGTCCTAGTGTGCCTTGCCGAAGCCTCGGCGACGTTGCTGGCTATAGCGCGCCAGCGCGTCTTCGATGACCGGCAAGGCATGCTTGGCGGGCTGGATGGCATCCACCTCGACGGCCTTGCCCTCAAGCTGCTTGTAATCCAGGAAGAAGCGCCGCAGCATAGTGAGCCGATGCTCCGGCATCTCATCGGCCTCCATGTAGGAATTAAATTCCGGATCCTGGGTGGCGACGGCAATGATCTTGTGGTCCTTCTTGCCGGAGTCGATCATGGTCATCAATCCGATGGCTCGGGCGTGAATCAAGGTGAGGGGCACGACCGCTTCCTGGCACAGCACCAGCACGTCGAGCGGGTCATCGTCCTCGGCCAGCGTCTGCGGAATAAAGCCATAGTTCGCAGGATAGTAGACGGCAGAATAGAGCACGCGATCGAGCTTGATGAGTCCGCTCTGCTTGTCGAGTTCGTACTTGACGCTGGAGCCAGAAGGAATCTCGACGACCGAGTAGAACTCTCGCGGCAGATTGGCGCCGGGAGAAATGTCGTGCCAGGCGTGAGTCATGTCGGGCGCTCTGGAAAACCAAAGTCCAGCGACGTCCATTCTAGCCGAGCGACCGGGAGTGAAACGAAGAGACGCGGCGAAATCCACAAGAACCCTTCCCCGCCTCAAGTTCCTGCCGCTCTAGTAGCGGTGTGGCAGTTCGCGCTCGGTATCCACCGAGCTGGTCAACGTCCCGATCAGGTAACTGACCAGAATCACGCTGACCACCGCAATCGT
>DATCCF010000281.1:0-20146 GCA_036511435.1 Terriglobales bacterium
ATATAAGTAAAGAACAATAATGTTAATTACATGGGAACATATTGCCACTGATTATGGCTGATACTTGCGCGCTACAGGCTTGAAAATGAGGCAGTTGCCGGAAAATTTAGTCCTAATTCTTAGCGGAACTTCGGCCTAGACACAACGCTCGACTACAGAAGGGCAACACTCGCAGCACCCCCGAAACCTTAGGAAAAGGGCTAGACTTATATGCAAAATGTTGCGGTTCGGACTACTTGGATTTAAGGGGAATATCTCCTAACAGGTAGCATTTACTAAATATACACCATGGTGGCGAATGGCCTCACGATTGCACGGGTCTTTTATGTTGGGGACTCATCCGAGGTTCTCATCTTCGTCGGAGTGGCGATCAACGTTCCCCGGGGTCTCCTGAAGCTGGAAATCTTGGTTCAACCTTTCGTCGGTCGATGGGTTTCCGTATGGCGCTAGGCTCTCCATCTACGCAACTTCAATTCTACACCGCTTGTGGGTGCAAACTGGGAGTGTAAACATGATAATGCAGTTCTACAAAACGCAATTCGCCCGAAATTTTCTGTTTGTATTGGCATTCAGCCTCGCGGTACCTCTGCTTCACGCTTCTGTCCTGACCAACGGCGGTTCGGTTCCCCCAAGCCCATTGTTTCCAGGGGGGATTTTGGAAGCGACCACTTCGGGTATCGTCAGTACCCCAACCTTCTCCTTTAATTACAGCCAATGGGTGTATTCCGATCCGAGCAATAGCTGGTGTGCCGGATGCCTGGACTTCGTCTACCAGTTCACCGATCTGGGACCTGACATCCTTGCCCGGTTTACGATGTACAACTTCGCTAATTCGACGGGTGGTTGGAACCTTGATGTCGGTACCAACCCTTTCGGACTTCATGATCCAACCAACATTGATCGCAGCATGAACGGAAGCGTAGTTGGCTTCAACTACAATTCTGGGGATGAAATTCTTCCTGGGGAGACGACCCCTTTGCTGGTGATCGAGACCGACGCGCGCTCCTTTGATTTCAACGGTTTTCTGAGCGGCCAGGATGGCACTGCGGGTTATGCCAGAGCCTATGAACCCGCTAGTGTTCCCGAACCATCCTCATTCAGCTTGATCGGCAGCGGCCTGATGGTTGTGGGAGGATTCTGGCGTAAACTGCGCTTGGGGGCGCGAAGCTAAAGCGTTGGGAACTAAAGCGTTGGGTTTGTTGCGGCCATCAGTAGGTGGCTGCCGCCATAACGTCAGGCTATGACCGGGCGGGGTGCGTAGCGAGTAACCCGGCAGTTCCGACGGGTGGGAGAGCTAGGTGTTTCCCTCAGGTTGCCGAATCGACCAGGTTGTCGATGAGTTGTCCGGCCAAGAGGGTCATTTCCTACCACCCGTCGAACTTTTTGTGCTTCGCAATCACCCCTTCAGGCCCCAACAATCTGCGCTGCCTTGAACTCTGTGGTCACGCGCCACTCCCACCGCGCTGTACCTCGTCCGCTCAGGTTTTCATTATTAGACGGCACATGCACCCGCTCCGATAAGGTTGCTGGTATACGGTAACCGGTGACTTGTGTGTGCGGCCTTTCAGCCTTCATCGCCAGGTGCCCCGGCATTCTCGAGGCTTGGCGTTCTGAGCGGTCGATCACTCCCCTCCACCCCTTCTTTCCGCAGGTCGTGGTTACTCTAGTTTTCCACCGTGAATACTGATGGTTACTAAAGTACTTGCTATGCGTCGAAAAATCGCTGGCCAGACGTCAGCTTTGTCTGTAGGATAAAACACTCTCAATAAGATATGCAAATCCATGGCCGACCAAAAGCCGATGCCTGGAAAAAGTTCGCCAAGAAAATTCGCAAAGAAAAAAGAGGATAGATGCAAAACACGGATTTCCGCGCTTCCCGCCCTTTGTCTGTCAGGCCGAGTCTTTGCCATAAGCGAACAAGTCTCAGTCGCGGGCTTCTCATCACCGCAGTATTAATAGCGGTTTTCGCCTCCCTGGTTCCTGTAGTCTCTGCTTCCGACAGTTCAGCTAGTGGGAAGATTTCCGCGCGATTGCTCTCCGAGACGGCTAATGGCGGCCGAACGGAAGCCCTCATAGTGCTCGTCGAGCAGGCTGATCTGACTGCAGCCTCAAGCTTGCGCACCAAATTGGACAAGGGACGCTACGTCTTCCAGGCGCTCCAGGATCTCGCTCAGCGTACCCAAGCTCCCCTCCGCAGCTTGCTGCAGCAGCGCGGCATCCCTTATCAGGCGTTCTATATCGTCAACACGATAAAAGTGACTGTGGACCGTGGCTTGTTGGAAGAATTGGCGGCGCGTAGCGACGTGGCGCACATCGACGCCAACCCGCAGGTCCGTAGCCCGCTACTGGGGACGCCCGGCATGGACTCTTCAGGCCCTGGCGGAGTGGAGTGGAACGTGAAGCGAGACTTGCCCCGCAGGTGTGGGCCTTGGGGTATCGTGGCGAGGGTCTGGTGGTAGCTGGCAACGATACTGGCGTGAAGTGGGATCATCCTGCGCTGAAATCGCATTACCGTGGCTGGAATGGCCATACGGTGAATCACGATTACAACTGGCACGACGCTACCAGCGATCACTCTCCGGTTCCGATCGATCCCAATGCTCATGGCACATTCACCGCCAGCGAGATGGTCGGAGACGACGGGATGGGCAACCAGGTTGGCGTGGCGCCAGGAGCGCAGTGGATCGCTTGTCGCAATATGGATAGACACGGCACCGGTTCTCCCGCGCAGTATATCGAGTGTTTCGAGTTCCTGATTGCCCCATATCCGTTCGGTCATCCCGAAGAGGCCAATCCCGCCCTGGCGCCGGATTCAATCAACAATTCATGGGCTTGCCCAGCAAGCGAGGGCTGTTCGATAGGCACTCTTCTGCAGGTCGTTGAGGCTGTACGCGCGGCTGGAATCTTTCCCGCAATGGCGACCGGTAATTCAGGCCCAAACTGTTCCACCGTTTCCGATCCCCCTGAATTTTACGCAAGCTCAGTCAGCGTTGGGGCGACCGACGCGTACAACCAGATCGCCTTATTCAGCAGCCGCGGTCCGGTGATGATAGATGGTAGCCATCGAACTAAGCCGGACCTTTCTGCCCCCGGCGTAAACATTCGCGGGGCAATACCCTACAACAACATGTATCAAGGATATTGGTCGGGAACCTCTATGGCTGCTCCACATCTGGCGGGCGGGGTTGCTCTTTTGTGGCAGGCAAAACCCGAACTGATCGGCAACGTCGACACCACGGAAGCGGTCTTCACCCAGTCAGCTCACCATCTGACACCTCTACACAACTGCGGAGTTGGTCTCCTCCCCAACAATGTCTACGGATGGGGACTACTCGATCTCTTGAACGCGGTGCAATCCCGGTGAGGAGAGGGGGGCGGGGTGGCCGCGAGCCTAACACTGCGGGGCGCCCCATCCACGCTGCCGCGTGTGGCCTAACCTAACACCCCGAAGGTGCCCCACCCAAGCTTCTTGTGCTTGGGTGGGGTACTCAGAGTTTGTTGACTATGCAGGGTAAAGCCCAGGCGATAACCCGCGCGTCGAATCCTTCCACAATCCTTACCTACTGAATCTCAATCACGCTGCCGCTGTCCGCTTCTTGCAATTCCTTGGTGCGCTCGATCACGCGCTGAGTGAAGGCGAACAGCGACTTGGCGTGCGGAGACTGGTCGCCGTCGAGCACTACGGGCTGGCCGCTGTCGCCGCCCTTGCGGATGTCGGGATCAAGTTCGATGCTGCCGAGAAACGGTACTCCGAACTGCTGCGCGGTGCGCGCGCCGCCGCCCTTGGAGAAGATGTCGATCTCATGCTGGCAATGCGGGCACACGAAGTAGCTCATGTTCTCGACGATGCCGAGAATGTCCACCTTCACCTGCTTGAACATCTCGAGGGCCTTGCGCGCGTCCTGCAACGCAACATCGCTCGGGGTGGTGACCACGATCGCGCCCGTCAGCGGCACGGTCTGCACCAGCGAGATCACGACATCGCCGGTGCCCGGCGGCAGGTCCACGACGAGGTAGTCAAGCTGTCCCCACTCCACCTGGCCGAGAAACTGCTTAACGATGGAGTGCAGCATGGGGCCGCGCCATACCAGAGGCTTGTCACCGGGGCTGAGGAAGCCGACCGACATCACCTTCAGGCCGTAACGCTCGGGCGGCAGAATGCGATCTTCGCCGACTACGCTCGGCGCCATCGTGGTGCCCAGCATCAGCGGGACATTAGGGCCGTACACATCGGCATCGAGCAGACCGACCTTGTGACCCAGGCGCGCCAGCGCGATGGCCAGATTAACTGCCAGAGTGGTTTTGCCAACGCCGCCCTTGCCTGAGCCCACGGCGATGATGCTGTTGACTCCCGGAAGCGGCTGCGGCCCCGCCTGCGGTTGGCCGGGCATATGCGAATGAGAACTCACGTGGGTATCCCTACTGTGCTTGGAATGACGTGCGCAAACGACGATTATACGCTGGGGGAGAGAACAGCTTAGCGATACACTTCGCGCCGATGACCTATCCGGACTATGAGAATCAGCAGCCGATCATCTTCGATTCTGCTGATGATGCGGTAATCGCCAACTCGATATTTCCAGTATTCTCCGAACTTCGAACCCTTGACAGCGGCTCCGATTGCTCTTGGATCGTCTAGCTTGGAGACTCGTTCATGCAGAAACTTCAGAATCCGGTTGGCTTGCTGCCGGTCGAGCTTATCGAGGTCCCGGGCGGCTTCTGGCAGAACTTCAATGCTCCACATCGCGTTGGTGTCTTAAAAGCTTTTGGAAGGAGCTATTGTAGAAAACACTTCTCAGACGTGGCTACTCGACTTGGCTGTAGAAATTTGCCCGTCAATTTTTCCCCGAGCCATTCCGCGGTTTTCGGCTTGATGGTGTCCCGGACTGTCCGCGGTCGACCCCGTACTTCCGAACGAGCCGTGACAATGGCACCGTCCGCGTCTTTCCAGTCCGGAGATTCTCGAGGCGTTTGTCGGCAATCTCCACGTCTTCAAGGTCTTCGAGGTGCTCGATGATCGCCTGTCTGACGTAGTAGGCTTTGGTGTGCCCCGTACGTTTGGCAAGACGCTCCAGACGCTCTTCGATTTTTTCGGGCAGACGAATAGCAAGCACGTCAGAAACCTCTGCACACAAGTATAGCAGCGGTAGATTGGCTCACTTCCGCTCGTAGCGAATCTTGAACACCTGTGCCCACTCTCCCTCCTTCTGCATGAAGACGCTGAACCAATAGGCGTCGCTTCCGTCGCGCAGGAGGGTGGAGCGGATATGCCCGGTCTTGCCATCGGTATGCATGAGGTCAAAATCCTGGTGGATCGTCTTGCCATCAGGATCGGGAGTCGCCGTACCGATGGTTAGCTCGCCTTCGGAATTCGTGTAGTAGAAGCCGATGGTCTTGGCGATGGGATTATAGGCGTAGAAACCGTAGTAGTGCGGCTTGCCGTTGAACTCTGTATTGAACTCGATGGCCTGGTGGTTCGGCGCCCAGCGGATACGGTTCTCGACGTGGGTCACGGTTCCGTCGGAGGGATCTTTGATATCCGTTACCCAAGTGCCTCCGACCAACCATGCGACGGGCGCAAGGGGCTCGGCAGCAGGCGGCGGGGAAGCGGGCTTCGGTTGTGCGAATCCGCTTGCGGCGAAAACGGCAAGCCAGAGGAACAGCGTGGCGCGGGTGAATCGGGTTGTCATGTTCGTTCTTGCTCCAAGGTGCTCGCGGGTGGGCTGACAATCTGCTAAATGTTCCTCTTGCCATCTGTCCGCCAACCGAGCATAATAGCATGTTCGCTTTTTCTTCGCATAGTGAGGAGCGCGGTGCAGAGCCATCTACCTTTCGATTTCGAACCTACGGATGAGCAACGCCGGGCCATCGAGCACGTGCACGGCCCCATGCTCGTGGTAGCGGGCGCCGGCACCGGTAAAACCACGGTGCTGGCACGCCGCATCGCCTACCTGATTGAGAGTGAAGCGGCCCGGCCGAAGGAAATTCTTGCCGTCACCTACACGCGCAATGCAGCCGCCCAGTTGATCGCACGGGTTGGCGAGATTCTCTATCCTCACCTCGACCGGGCGACCGCTGCCCGCAAGCTGATGTCGAGTGGACTGCGGCCGCACACCTTTCACTCCTATTGCTACGGATTGTTGCACGACGCCAATATTCAATTCGCGCTGCTCGACGAGAAAGACCTGCAAATTCTGTTGCGGCGCCGCATTCAAGACCTGCCGCTCAAGCGCTTCATCAAGGCGGCGGACCCGGGAGAGTTCCTCAAGCATTTGCTGGAATTCTTCCGCAGTTGCCACGACGAGCTGCGCACCACTGACGATTACGACGCCTACATCGGGCGTTTGGAGCGCAGCGAAATTCCATTGCCACGGGTGGGGAAGTCGAAAGACGCCGACACCATGGCTCGCGAGGAAGTGCTCGAACGCTGCCGCGAGATCGCGCGGGTCTTTCGTTATGTCGAAGACCTGCTGAAGCAGGAAGGGCTGGGAACGTTCGGCCACATCATCACGCGCGCGGTCGATTTGCTCAGCCGCCGTCAATCCGTGTTGCAACTCGCGCAGAAACATGCCCGCTTCATTTTGATCGACGAGTTTCAGGACTCGAACGTCGCGCAGATTCAGCTTGCCAAGCTGCTTGCCGGAGAAGAGGCAAACGTATTCGCGGTCGGCGATCCCGACCAGGCGATCTATCGTTTTCGCGGCGCCACCAGCGGGGCGTTCGACCAGTTTCTGAAGACGTTCGACCCCGGCCGCGTGAAGCGCGCCACTCTGTCGAAGAACCGCCGCTCGACGCCGCCCATCCTGCGTTGCGCGCATCAGACAATAGCGTTTAATCCGCCAATCGCCAGCGTCGAATTGCGCGATGGTGGCTGGCCCCGCGAACCGCTGGGCTGTGCGCGTCTTGAAGACGACCCAACCCTGGCCAGCGCATCGGCGGTGCAGGCCGTCGTGCACAGCGGCTCCGAGCAGGAAGCGGCGTTTGTCGCCAACGCGATTGCAGCCATGCGTTGGCAGCGGCCCGCGCTGAAGTTTTCCGACATCGCGGTGCTGTACCGCACGCATGCCAACCGGGAGGAGGTGCTCGCCGAGCTTCGTCAGCGCGACATTCCCGTGCACGTCCAGGGCGTCGATCTTTTCGACACCCCGGAGGCCCGCGACGCCATGGCGTCGTTGCAGATCATGGGGTCCTCCCATCCCATTGCGCTGGTTCGTGTCGCGGCGTTTCCCCAGTTCAGCGTGGATCCGGAAGAGTTTCGCGCTGCCCTTGCTCTGGCTGGCAAAAAGGCATCGATTGAGTCGGTGCTGGAGAAAGTTTTCGGCGGCTTCGCGGTGATGGAATCGGTGCGGGAGGCGCGACACGACCTCGCCAACGCCAACAGCCTGCTGGGGCCGGCGACGGAGATTGCGCAACGCGTATTCCAACTCGCGGATTCTCTCCCGCAGCGGCGCCTGCGGGAACTCGCCGTGCAATGGTGCAGCAAACCCAAGCCGCTGGTGGGGCAGGGAACCCTGCGCGAGTTTCTCGAGTATGTCGAGTTGTTTCGCGAGGCCGTTGGATGTCTTGCCGAGGATGGCGAGGAGGGCGATCCGGTGGCGGCGCTGGCGCCTGCCGACTTCAGCAGCGGGCCCCGCGAGGATGCGGTGCAGTTGATGACCGTGCACGCCGCCAAGGGATTGGAGTTTCCCTGCGTCTTCGTTTTGCGCGTAGTTTCGCAATCGTTTCCCCACAACTACACCGAGCCGCTGGTTGAGTTTCCGCAGCAACTACGCAGCAAGGACAATGCCGCCGAGAGCCCGCCCAAGGTCCTTCACGAGGAGGAAGAGCGCCGTCTGTTTTACGTCGCCATGACCCGCGCCAAGGATGAGCTCTACCTGTGCGGAAAGATTAGCCGGGCAAAAAACGATCCTGCTCCTCCAAAGTACTTGCGCGAGTTGGTGAAAGCCGGAAAGTCCGCGCTGGAGGGAGCGATCGAATGCCGCCAGTTGCCGCCATCCGACATTGTCCCAACCCTGCACGCCGCGGCGGAGCCACAGCCGCTGATCTCGCAATGGGTGCAGCTACCGGCGCGATGCGATGCTCCGCTCGGCGAGTTGAGCGCCAGCGCCATCGAGCAGTATGAACGCTGCCCGCTGGCATTCAAGCTCAGCCGCGACTGGTGTATCCCGGAGGAGCCGGCGGCCATGATGCAATTTGGCTCGGCGATGCACCTGGCCCTCAAGGCCTATTTCGATGGCGTGCGTGCCGGGCATCCGCCGGAGGAAGAGGCGGTCATCGCGTGTTTTCGCGACGAGTTCGGCAAGGCGAAGATCGAGGAGGATGCGCAACGCAACCTTTACGAGAAGGATGGCTGCGAGCAACTCCGGCAGTTTCTGCGCTCCGATCTGGCAAAGCCCGCTGGCGAGATTCTGAACAACGAGCGC
This sequence comes from Terriglobales bacterium, assembly GCA_036511435.1. GTDB lineage: Bacteria > Acidobacteriota > Terriglobia > Terriglobales > Acidobacteriaceae > Bog-257. Next base: position 8,424 of record DATCCF010000281.1, read on the forward strand.
TCCTTCCGCGCCAACATTGGCGGGACTATGGTGAAGGGGCGAATGGATCGCCTGGAACGGACCGACGGAGACCGGGTCAGCATTGTTGACTACAAGACCGGAAAGCCGAAGACGCAGGACGATGCCGACGAGAGCCTGCAACTTTCCATCTACGCGCTGGCAGCGAAGAGCATGGGTTTTGTCGCTGACGCGCTCGTAATCGTCAATCTCGCGAATTGCAGCGCAATCGAGTCGCGGCGGTCGCCGGAGGAGCTCGCAGACGAAGAGGCCAGGGTGAGCGCGGCCGCGGCCAATATCGCCGCGGGAAACTTCGAACCCACTCCTGGCCGGCACTGCCGCTTTTGCTCGTATCGCAGCCTATGTCCGGCGACGGAGCTGGTCGTTGTTCAGCCCGCTGAACGCACCGCCGACGTGAACTAGCCAGTTTGGAGGCGCGCTGGTATTTGCTACTGGCATCCTGATCGGAACCTCGTAGTGTCATGGCGCATTATGCTCTGGGCCGATTTTCGTTGTCGTGTAGATCAGGCAGAGCCGGCCTTCAGAGACAGTGTCGCAACTGGTGTCGCCGCTCTGCGGCTCCGTAAAGGTTCCTCTTCACCCGGCGCTGACGCGCCGGGCTAACATCATCCATCCGCTTCGCGGCTCGTGTTTGGCGATTCTCTGTCATCTCGCGAACCGGGCTATTAGACTAGGCGTCAAAGTGCCGTCCTACCCAAGCTTAAAATCACAGTCATCCCAAAACTGCTTTGCCAAGCATGACTCTTGCAAGATATGCGATATTCGATGACGTGAGGTTAAGGTTCCCAACTCGGCTCGCGGCGTTCGTGCTTGGCCTCGGTTTCGCGATCTTTCTTCCGGAGATGTCAGCGCAGCAGCAAGAAACTTATCTTGGGATGGACCGCAATGATTATCCCGGCGACGCGAACATGGCGACGCTGCGGAAGACATTTGCGTTCACGGGATATTGGTTGAATAACCCGCCCGGTGCGACTGCCAACACTTGGCAAGGCAAGCGCAAAACTATTGAAGCGATGGGCTACGGATTCCTCCTGCTGTTTAACGGCCGGGATTACCAGCAGCTCAAGGCTTCGGGAAATGCGGCCCAGGTCGGTAGCAGCGACGCCGCAACGGCCGTGAAGTCGGCCGCAGGTGAAGGTTTTCCTAAGGGCTCAATCCTCTTTCTCGATCAGGAGCAAGGCGGCCGCATGCTGCCCGAGCAGCGCGCCTACATTCATGCCTGGGTCGATGGCGTGGTGCGCGGAGGCTATCGTGCGGGCGTGTACTGTTCGGGCATTGCGTTTCGCGAGTCGAATAGAGTCTCCGTGGTGACGGCCAACGACATTCGCGATCATGACGGCGGCCGCGACATTCGCTTCTTTGTCAGCAACGATCAGTGTGGCCCGTCGCCGGGCTGCACTTTTGCCAAGCCGCCGCCAACTCCCGCCGGCAGCGGCGTGTCCTTCGCCGAAGCATGGCAATTCGCGCAATCCCCGCGGCGTCCCGACATGACTGCCGCCTGCCGCCAAACCTATGCGCCGGACGGCAACTGCTATCCGCCAGCCATGCCTGCCAGCTCGGGTGTGCATGTTGACGTGGACACGGCAAACTCTCCCGATCCCTCGCACGCGCGAACGCAGTAAGACGGTAGGGCAGTTTTGCAGTGGCTGAAACCGGAGTTTGTGAGGGCGCACTTAACGCGGGGGCCCGAAGAGCGTGTGTGAGAACGTCTGTCGTCCCTACGGGACTCGGATCTATTTCCCACTCTACCCAGCACTCCGCCTGCGGCTCCGTGCTGGGCTAGACTATTCCGCGCCTATCCCCACCCCAGTTCGCGCAAAAGCGGCGCGACCTGGGGACCCGGTACGGCGCTGGATCTTTGCGCAATCGTTCCACCGTGCCAACTCGAAACGAGTTCTCACATACGCTCTTTAGCCCCTGAGATGCTTCTCGCTGGGTCGTTCCGGTATTTGTGAGATGACTGATTATTGCTACGGCTAACTGCTAACTGCTAACTGCTAACTGCTAACTGCTAACTGCTAACTGCTAACTGCTAACTGCTAACTGCTAACTGCTAACTGCTAACTGCTAACTGCTAACTGCTAACTGCTAACTGCTTCTCCCTCCCACTCGATCATTCTTAAACTGCGGTGGTTGCCACCGTCGGCGACACCATCTCGGATGCGAATGCGAGAGGGCGCTCCTCCACGCGCAGAAACCAACGGTCACAAACGATATTGCGGCAGAAAGATTGACTTCTCAGCAGAGTCCGGCCGCAAATCTCGCGAAGCGATTGCGGAATGAACTGCGCCAGCGACTCCAAGGCGTTCCGCTTATGGCCCAACCGGGCATTCAAAAGCTCGCGGTAGAGTTCCAAGCGGGCAGCGCTGTAATCGCCCTGTGCGGAGACGATGCTGTGAGCGGCAATCAATCCCGACTCGATCGCCGGCCGTATGCCTTCGCCGCTTTCCGGGTAGGCCAAACCGGCGGCATCCCCGACTAGCAGGATGGAGTCATCCAGAAGCGCTCGTTGCGAGTGCCCAAAGAGCCAGTAGGCGTGTCCCAAAATGCCTTTGCCGGGCACTTCGACATTTCTGCTGTGCTTGAGAAAGCGAAGGAACTCGTCGCAGTGTTGCGAGAGGCCGTGATTATCCATGCGGCCGATGCCGACGGTCAGGACACCCTGCTTGCGGAAGCACCATCCGTAGCCACGCATGTCGCGGCAAAAGTAAAGCTCGGGTAGTTCGCCGCTAATGCTGCAACTCGCCGCTTGCGCAGCGTCCATCTCGAACTCGATTTCGCGCGCGACGACCGACGGCTCGGAGGCTTTGTTCCCGAGGAAGCGGGACACCGGACAAAAGTGTCCACCGGCCCCAACCACAAGTCGTGCCTTGATGTCGCCATTGACGATCCAGCCATCCTTAGTTCGCCGGATCGAGTTGAACGCAACGCCTTCGCGGAGGCGCGCGCCGCAGCGGCGCAGGAGATATTCGTCAAACTCACCGCGCAGGATGCCGTAGCTAATGGTGTGACCGTAGCGGACGTCAACTTGCGGCTCTTCGATGCAGCTCAGGCGAAAGCCGGTGATCGGCTGCAGAACACGCCCCGGCGCGTAGAACTCGGAATCGATTTGCAGCGCCTCGAATACCAGCGGCGTGATCCATCCTCCACAAAGTTTGTTGCGCGGGAACGTGCAGCGGTCGATCACCAGGGTGTCAAGTCCCGATTCCCGCAGTCCCCAGGCGCAGGAGGATCCCGCCGGCCCGCCGCCGACAATTAAGACATCGCAGGAGTCCATAATTCGTCGTCTGCCTTATTTTGATCCTGGCTGATGCCGGTGTACAGGCGGCTGCGCGTCCATGGAGCGGACTTACACTGGGATCCAGTAAACACGATCTGGAACAACTGGAGCGTGCCGACCCGAAAGGCAGCGATTGATCCGGCAAGATAGAGCCGCCACATGCGCGCGAAGTTCGTCCCTCGATCGCGGACGACGGTGTCATAAGCGCTCTCAAATCTGCTTAACCAGTGTTCTATGGTTCTGGCGTAGTGCAGACGCAGATCTTCGATATCAAGCACGTAGAAGCGTTGCGGCTCCAGAACCTCCATCGACTCGCGGAGGGTGGGTGCGTAGGCGCCGGGGAATACGCGCTTTCGGATCCAGACACTGAAGGGCAGACTGCGGCGGCGACCGATAAAATGCAGCAGTCCGCGGCCTTGGTCACCGATGGTACTTTGAATCACCCGGCCTAACTCGGGGTAATGTTCGCGTCCCACGTGCTCCAACATGCCGACGGAGACAAATGCGTCGTAGCGGCCCGTGATGTTGCGGTAATCGTCTTCCACAAACTCGACCATGGAGGAGAGGCCTTTCTGCTTTGCCATCTCCCGGGCGAATCGAATCTGCTCATGGGAGATGTTGAAAGCCTTTACCTTCACGCCATAGTGCTCGGCCATATACATGGCCAGTGCACCCCAACCACAGCCCGCTTCGACCACCGTCTCTCCCGGCCTAAGCCATAACTTCCGGCATACCAGGTCGAGCTTGGCATCCTGGGCCTCTTCCAGCGAAGCGTCTTCGTTGGGGAAGTAAGCGCAGGTGTACACCATGTGCCGATCCAGCCAGAGCTTGTAGAAGTCGGTGGGGAGATCGTAATGATGTTGAATGTTTCGCGAAGAGCCATAGCGGGTATTGGCCTGCGCCCACGCGAGCCACTTTGACATCAGCCGCCATTGCCAGTTTCGCACTCCGCGGGCTGACTGGTTAATGGCCTCGAGGACACGAACCAGATCGCCCTCGACTTCGATTCGGCCATCGCAGTAGGCATCCCCAAAAACCACCTCAGGATTCATCACCAGCCCGGCCAGGGTGGCGCGGTCGGCGATGCGGAGAGTGCCGATTGGCGACGAAGTCGTGCTGGGCCGGTTTTCGAGGTGAGGAAGAGCCACGGTCAGCGGAGCAGTACCCAGGGCCCGGCGAACCGCCTTCAGCAGGGAGCGATCGATCCAGGAGGCATTATTCAGGGTCACAGTATCCTCCATTCATACCGTAACAACCCGAGGGACGAAAATACAGCCAATATCTAGATGAGCGAAGTCGTGGCGAGTAGGACCGCCCGTGATGGCCTCGACCAGTCGGGTAAATAAGAGCAACGAAGCGGTCGCCGAACGACGGGGTTACTGTTGACATGGTTCTGCCTCGAGCAACAAAACTCATCGCAGTGAGCCGAAGTGGTGAAATACTAACATCGGTACACCGGCTCGCGTCACTCAAAAATTATGGGCTCCGTAAAGGGAACCAAATCCAGGTCTTTGGTCCTGAAATAGCTTTGGCTTTCGGGAAGAGTTGAGGCAGGTTTTGGCGTTCGACCGGGCCAGCGCCAGGCCAGAAATTATGCCAGCCGATCCGTGGTGCAGCTAAAAATGTTTGCGGGCAGGTTTCACCATGCCCTCCCGTTCCAGCGATTCTTGAATGCCACTCCATACCCGGGGGCTGGGGTCTTCCATCGGTACCAGCAGCTTTGCGGCCTCCGCGATGTAGCGCAGGTCGGCGATCAGGTCGGAACAGACCTGACAGGTTGCCAGGTGCTGCTGCTCGTCGGCACTGCCGCTCCCGTCAACGATGTAAGGTAGGACCCTTTGAAACTCGGCGCACGTCATTAATTTTCTCCCCTAGGGAATCCGGGCGGATGTGTCGCTTTCTACCGTCGTCTCTCCGGGAGCGTTGGCCTACAATCCCTGGAACTTCCGTTGTAGGATTCCCTGCATCTCGCCCTGCAAGATGCCCTCTTCACCCAGTCGTCTATCGTCTTGCAGCCCTCTGCGCCTGGCTCAGCTTCAGAAGGCCACGCAGCTTCATTCTTGCCTTGTGGAGCTGCGATTTGCTATTGCCGATGGAACAGCCCATCATCTCGGCAATTTCATTGTGTTCGTAACCCTCGACATCATGCAGCACAAAGATGATGCGGTACCCCGGCGGCAAACTCTCGATGGACCGCCCCAGGGTGACCCGATCGATGGCTCCGGCCAGTACATTGTCACGAGCGCCGATGTCCCTCCTGGGACCATCTTCGTTCTGCGGCTCCAAGGTCTCCTCCAGCGAAACTTCTGGGAGCCCTTTCTTGCGCAGGTGCATGAGCACCACGTTCACCGACAGGCGATGCAGCCAGGTGGAGAACGCCGATTCACCGCGAAACGTGGCAATCTTGCGATAAAGCTGTAGGAAGGCCTCTTGCGTCAGGTCTTCCGCTTCCGCCGTGTTGCCGACCATGCGCAGGCAAAGCGAATACACCCGGCGCTTGTGCAGACCATACAAGGCTGCGAAGCACTCGGCATCGCCCAGCTTGGCGCGGTCAATCGCTTCCTGCTCGGAGATGCCGTTAGCCAGAATCTTCTTAGCGGTCGTCAAAATTGGTCTACTCGATCTGCTGCCGGATTCGATGCAACGACAGTAGCCGTTCGTTGCCTGCGGCACGCGCAACGGAAACGTATTAGAGCATTGTCAAGTTTCGTGCACAGAAGGGGCCGCGAGAAGAGGTGGTTGGGTCAGTTCCGGGGTGCCCGCCAATTCGTCGCGCTAACCTGGGAACGACTCTTCGATCTTGGCCTTGATCTGATCGTACACTCCGCGCCCTTGGGAATCACGTCTCTCCGCGATGAGGAACAGCGCGCGCCCGTTGCTTTTCGACTCCCACAGTTTGCCCAGCCGTCGCTTCTCCTCGGTGTCAACTAGCTCCGCCGTTAGCGCCCCCTTGTACTCCACCACCAGCAGACGCCCATCCGTAAGCTCGGCAACAAAATCAGGGTAGAAGCGGTCCGTTGCTGTCTGCAGCCACAGCGATGCCAGTTGCTGCTTGGCGAGGTTGCGGACCCAGTGCCTCACGCCTGATTGCATGTCCAACGCCATCGCGCACTCATACTCTTCGCCTTGGTCCTGCAACTCGCCCGGCACTGCGTAATAATGTTTGGTGAACTTGTGACGTCCGTTGTACCACCAGTTTGCCGGGTAGTCGCTCGGGTAGCTGAAAGCGTCCTCGTAACTGGTTACAACCGCGGCATTCGGCTCAAACAGAAGCTCCTGATAGCCCTTGTCGTAGGCGGTTTTCCGGTATTGGTTGATTTTGTCTTCCAGCTTTCGAGCAAGGATGAACTTCGCCCGCACTAGCGTCGCCAGGTCAATGCGCTGGCTGCGGAGCAATTGACGCACCGCCTTGTCCAACCACGCCGCCAGCGTCTCTTGCCGGATATCCACCTTCCTCAGTTGCTTATCCAACCACCGCACCAGGTCTTCCGGCGTCCATTCCGCCGCCAGCAGGTTGAGGTCAAGTTGAAAATCGACCATGAAGTGATAGACCACCCGGCTACCGTCCACGTCGAATTCAAACGTCTTGGTTGTATCGTTGAATCGGAAGTCATCAAGCTCCGGAGCATAGTCCAGCAAGTTCCAGCCTGCTGCGTCCAGAAGCAGTTCATGGTCCACAAGCTCAAGCTGTCCCTGATATTGAACACACAAGCGCGGCACGGTGAACCGCTCGCCACGCTGCGCGGGAGACCAACGCACCTGTACGCCAGCCAGGTATTCGCTGATTGCCTTCTCAGTTTCTGGCTTGCTCGCCTGCGGCACCGCCGACAAAAGTCGTTCTTTGATCCTCTCCGTGACTTCACCGTGAACCTCAACTGCGACCCTGCCCGGAGCCTGTCCCGTAACAATTATTGACTGCCGTTCCCGTTCTGACAGACCCTCAGTATTCGGTGTTTGCTCCAGTGTCAGTGTCAACGGGCTGCCTTGCAGGAACAGCGGCAGGTTGGGCAATGACGGCTGCGCCACTTCGATGTACTGCTCGACCTCCACGTCCTCAAACCCCATTGCGATCATGCTGGTTTCTAGCTGCTTGGCTGCCTCTACGAAGTTTGGACTGGAAACATGCGCGTAAGCTTTGTTCAACTCCGGAGCCTTCCGCCGTCGCGCATACGGCATTCGCAGCACCCGGCCTAGCAACTGCTCCACATCCCTACCGCTGCCGATGTTCGCCGCTGAACAGAAGACATAGGCAAAGGAACAATCCCAACCCTCTTTCAGCGCCTGTACCGTTATGATGACCTCGGTCAGACACTGTGGGTCGAACAGGTTGATTCCGTCAAGCTCGCGCTGTTCTCCAGTGGCTACGGCAATCCGCTCTTCCGGCAGGTTCTCGCTTTCCAGTAGGTACTTCTTCACCGCATCAACGTTCGCTGGTCTGTCTTTGTTCTCCGCCTGTATCAGCAGGATCGGCCGAACGTATTCCACCTCGCCTGTTGCCAGGTCTGCCAGCCGTTTACGCGTGCGCAGCGCGTCGCCAACCGCTTCTTGCCATGAGTTCTCATGGACCGTCAGCACAATTGGCAGCTTGATCATCTCTTCCGCCTTCAACTCTGACGCCGAGACGCGATGGAGTACGTTGCTGCCGGTGCCGGGTTTTGTGTCCGGCGTTGCTGTCAGTTCCACGATGCAGGAAGGCGATACGCGCCGTAACGCATCGAAGCTCAGCCCGGTGCGCGCGTTGTGCGCTTCGTCCACAATCACCATCGGATGATGGATCGCCATCAAGTTGGCGAACGAATATTTCACCTGTCCGGCATTCGGCCCTTCCTCGATTCGCTCCAGGCCCGGCACGCTGACTTTCATTCTGGTGAAATGGTCTTCCAGGGCTTCTTTGTGCGCGTAAACATCGCGGCCTTCGGTATTCTCCACCCGCAGCGTCTGGATGGTTCCAACCACGACACAAAGGCTGCTCAGCAGGTCCTGCGGACGAATATTCTCAATCTCGGAAATATCGAAAACGCGGACGCGGCCTTCGAACGCACCGTCCAACGCTTTCCGGTAAGGATGTCTTGTGTCCTTGAGTGCGGTCGCCGTCTGCGTCCGAATCGTCTTCGTTGGCACCAGCCACAGCACTACCGGATAGTCCTTCTCGATGTAGCTCTGTGCGGCCGTTCTGATCGCGTACGCCCCGACAATGGTCTTCCCACCGCCAGTCGGCAGGCGTAGACAAACATAGGGGACCCGTTCCAGCCCTTCCTGCTTTTGATAAACGGGTACCCGGCCATCGGGGGAATGCACCGCGGCGACAAATGCCTCTGCGGGGTCGCCAACGAGTCGCGTCTTCTCCAAAAATTCCTTGAGCTTGTCGAGCGTAGTCTTCTGGAAGTCCTTCAGCCGAATATCCATCAGCGGGCCTTCACGTCGTAGGGAGTCTGTTTGAAGGTGACACCCATCTGTTTTAGCGTTTCCGCGCTTAGGCGCGAACTCTCGCCGTAGATGACCTTTGGCCCATCGTGCGCCGGAAGGTCGGCCAAAACTCTGCGCGTCAGCACATTCCCGCCATCAGGACGCTTATCGCCAAGAATGCCGTTATAGAGCAGGTAGTAGCCCACGTCATCAAGTACGCCCAGGAGCGCTGATTGCTTGCGGTGGCGTTGTAAGGGAGTCCGCGTCTCCGAGAACCAGATGTGCGCGGCCAGGTGCGGAAAGCGAATCGCTGGATTGATTCGGCCGCGCTCATCGAAAACCGGACTGCCGAGTTTGCAGAAGCGGAAACCAGCCCCGCCCTTCCAGCCTACATCTTCAGAGATTCCGCCTTGTTCCCCATCTACAACCTTTTTCAAACGCGGAACGCAATGAGTGATTGCGTGTCCGCCCATCTCGATGCCGATATATTGCCTGCCCATCTTGTGAGCAACAGCGGCGGTCGTCCCGGAACCGAGGAAAGAGTCCAGCACAACGTCACCTGCTGCAGTTGAAATATCAACAATGCGTTGAATCAAGTGTTCTGGCTTCGGGGTATCGAAGATATCCTCTGAATTAAGCAGCTTCACTTCCTTCTTGGCATCCTGATTATCACCCACTTCGTCGCGAAACCAGATTGTCTGGGGTACCACTCCCTCTTTGACTTCATGCAGAAAGCGCTTGAGCGAGGGTATTGCATCACCATTTTTCCCAAACCAGAGTCGGTTGTCTGCCCTCAATCTTTCGATTTCTTCAGGCGGTCTGCTCCAACTTCGCCCTTTTGCAGGAAATACGACCTTACCTGAAGGGGTTGTAATGCCGTAATAATCACGATCCCGATGTTCGGCACGTGTTAAGTCGCTTGGCTTCCATATCCCTCTAAAATCGTTGTCAGGATTCTTGTAAGCCTTGTCTTGTTTTTCGCTGCGCGGGATTAGCTTTCTATGCCAACGTGACACACACTTTGCATAAACCAACAAATGGTCATGCATGGCTGAAAAAAACTCAGCATCGTTCTGCGGTGAATACTTCTTTTGCCAAATTATGTTACTGATGAAGTTCTTGCGCCCAAAAACTTCATCCATAACGACCTTGAGGTAATGCGCCTCATTGTCGTCAATGGTGACCCAAATACTGCCGTCTTCGGTTAGCAGTTCCCGAAGCAGGCTCAATCGCGGATACATCATCCCGAGCCAATGTGTGTGTTCAAGATTGTCGTCGTAGTGCTCGAACGCGCTGCGGGTGTTGTAGGGCGGATCAATGAAGATGCACTTCACCCGCCCCGCGTAGAACGGCAGCAGGGCTTTCAGGGCTTCGAGATTATCGCCCTGTATAAGCAGGTTTTCCGTCTGCTAGTCACCATAGGAGTGCTCTGCAACGGGTTCCAGCAGGCGGTACGGGACTCTGGCGGCAGCTTTCTCATCTTCGGAACGGGTCAGCCAGTCGAGCTTGGGCATGATCTAGGGCGTCTGCTCCCTCTGAATGCGGGGCGAAACGAGATTGTAAGCCATCGCCCCAGCCGCTGCGTCGCAATGCACTCCAGGGTGTCCCTACAACTTCGGTAATCCCACCTTCGTCACCTACTCCCCGGCGGGGTCATGCTTGCGAATGCGTGGTGATGGTCTCCAGTCCGTGGCCATGCGGCCCGGTCTCTCTCTGATGTAGCAGAAAGGCGAACATCATCCCAAGGAAGCCAAGCACCGAGAAAATCTGCATACCCAGGCGATAACCATTCGGATTGCTCGCGCTGGCGTGCGCGTAGTCATTGGCCCAGCCGATCAGTAGGTTGAAACCGAACAGGCCGATGTTCTGAATCATGGTCATCAACCCATAGGCGGTCCCCAGCTTCGCGGGATCCACGATGTAAGCCACCGACGGCCACATGATGGCCGGGATCAGCGAGAAGGCGATTCCCATCATCGCCATCGGAATGTACAGGTTGACGTTCGTATAAGCCATCATGAGGTAGACCGGGATCAGAATCAGCGAGCCGAACATCATGAACATGGCGCGCTTGCCGATGCGATCGACCATCAATCCGAACAGCGGGGTGGCGATCATGGCGAACAGCGTCAACATGCTGGATAGAAACCCGCCGAACTCGCGCGTGGTTCCGTGGGCGTCCATGAAGAACTTCACGGCAAAGGTTTGGAAAGGGAAGATGCCGGAATAAAACACGATGCAGAGCGCCACAATGTACCAGTAGGAAACCCCGAACTGGAAGAGGTCCTTGAATACGACCTTGTCGGGTTGCCCCGCCTGGCCGAGCGCGTAGTGCTTCTCGGCATACACGTCCATCACCCAGTAGATGACGGCGCCGACCACGCATAACGTACACATTCCCACGCCGATCAGGAACGGATAACGCCAATTGACGTAAGCCGCTTTCGCCCAACTGGGCGAATTCAACGCGGCAAACGATCCGATGCGGCAGACGGTCAGGTTGACGCCGAAGGCGAAGCTGAGTTCCTTGCCCTTGAACCACTGGGCCAGCGCAGTGGTAATCGCTACGATCAACGACTCGGCGCCCATGCCGAAGACCAGACGTCCGGCAGCCATGATCCACAGGTTGCTGGTCAGCACCGTGATCACGGAGCCGACGAAACACAGCACCCCATAAATCAGGGTCGCGCGGCGCACGCCGATGCGGTCAATGATGATGCCGCCGAGGACCACCGTGAAAATGTTGGGAAAGCTGTAAGCCGCTTGCAACAGCCCGATATTTCCATCGGTGAAATGGAGTTGCTTCACCAGCAGATCGGCAACCGGGCTGAGTGCGTCGTAGACGTAGTAATTGCCGAACATAGCCAGGCTGACGAAAATCAGCACTAACCAGCGATACGACTTGCTCGGCTGCGGGCGGGTATCGACCAGCGTTTCAGATACAGACATTCAAACGGCCTCGGGTAATGTGAAGGAAAAGATATCAGAAGAAGCAATTAGCAACTAGTGTCTAGCTGTT
>DATCCF010000282.1:0-15793 GCA_036511435.1 Terriglobales bacterium
AGACACACACGCGGAGGTCCGGAGACTGGGAGAGCTGCTGAAACAGGCTGCACGCGATGCCTCTTACAACGTGAGCCACGCCAGCGCGCGCGAACTGGTGCAGGGGATCCAGCGCGAGTGTCCGGCGATTGCCGAACGCGCCAGTGAATTTCTTCTGCGGGATGTCCGGGTAGCGCCGACGTTGATGAAGTACGCCGAACCCAGTTCCTACGAGATCGAAACTCGTTGCGATTTGACCGCAGCGGCGGCGGAACTGCTTGCAGGGGTGGCCATCCAGCCCGCGCCTTTGGTTGATCTGCTGGACGACGATCTCCTGGAGATCGAACTGGCGACGACGTTGCTCTACCAATACTCGCACCATTCGTATCGGCAGATTCGCCAGGTTGTAGAGGCTCTTCCGGAAGCGCAGCGCCGCGAGGTGATCGACCTCGGTCTTCGCCATCGCGGCCGTCACGACGAGGTTTCGCGCGCCTATTGTGCCGGTCAGCAATTCCGCTTCGACATCCTGATGGACATCGGTGGCTTCCGCGACATGCATCGCCACCGCCGCTGCGTGCAGATTGTGCAAGGCTACACGGCTGCGCACGGATACGACATGCCGCCGGAGATCGATTCGGCTGGTCTGACCGACCGCTACGATTCCGTGATGGAGCGCGCGCGGGATGTTGTGGCTCAGTTGGCCGCGCGCGATGCTGCCGGCGCAGAGGAGCAGTCGCAATACGTCATCCCGCTGGCTTTTCGCAAGCGCACGCTGTTCAAGATGGACCTTTCTGAGGCGATCTACATCAGCGAACTGCGCACCGGCGCAGCCGGTCACTTCTCGTACAGAAACGTCGCTTATGCGATGTATGAGGCGGTGGCGCAGCGTTATCCCGCGCTGGCGAAGTACTTCCGCGTCACCGACGTGCGCGAGCCCGTGGATTTATTGAAACGTTGATCCGCCGCCTTGTGCCGTTCTTAGAGCAGTTTCACTCCTGATGTATATGCGACGGGTGGAGCACGCCTTCATAGGCTGCGGAAAAAGTCGGAAAAGCAGATCCCTCGCGGGCTGAAGCCCGCTCGTGATGACAAAAACAAAGAGCTTAACGGCGCACCTAAAGGTGCGCCCCTTCAAAACAGGCGCTGAAACGGACTTTTTCCCCAGCCTGTTCAGGCGTGCACAACTGCCGCCACTTCCTGGATCGCGCTTTAGCGCCTGAGGTAGTGTTTTTGTTACCTCAGCAGCTGAAGCCGATTCGTCCCGAATGCTAACTGCACCGCTGAAGCGGTGCTCCACCCTACACACCAGATGTAAAACTGTTTTAGCGGCCATCGCGGCTGGGGGATGCGGCCCCTGGTAAGTGGCCTCGTAGTTTGTCAGCAAATTCGTTTGCGCATAAAGGCTTGCTGAAGTAGTAGCCTTGAATCTCGTGGCAGTCATGCGCCCGCAAAAAAGACACCTGTTCTTCGGTCTCAACGCCTTCCGCAAGGACCTTCAGACCAAGGCTCTTTGCCATGCTAATGATTGTGCTTGTGATCACGGCACCGTCCGGGTCTACGGCGATATCTCGCACGAAGGAATGATCGATTTTCAGCTTGTAGACTGGGAATTGTCGCAAGTAGCTGAGGCTGGAATACCCGGTTCCGAAATCGTCAATGGATAGCTTCAATCCCATCTCTTTTAGTTGTTGCAACATGATAAGCATGACATCTGCGTTACTCAGTAAGAGGCTTTCTGTAAGCTCCAATTCGAGGTATTGAGGAGCGAGACCGGCCTCCCTCAGCACCGTTTGGACAAGTCGCAGGAAGCCTTTATGACGGAATTGGACCGCTGACACATTCACCGCAACGGGCACTGCGGGAAGGCCTTCATCCTGCCATTGCCGAGCCTGGGCGCACGCGGTTTTGAGCACCCATTCGCCCATTGGCCCGATGAGGCCGCTACTCTCTGCCAGCGGGATGAACGTGTTGGGCAATACGAGTCCCAGTTCCGGATGCTTCCAGCGGATAAGTGCCTCGCACCCTATGATCTCGCCTGTGGCCAGGTCCATTTGGGGCTGATATACCAGGAAGAATTCTTTCTTCTCCACCGCCAGTCGCAAGCTGCGCTCCAGGGTCATTCGTTCCAGGAGCTGAACATTCATCTGCTGGGTGAATAATTGGAAGTTATTGCGCCCATTCTCCTTGGCCTTATACATGGCCAGATCTGCATTCTTGAGCAGAGCATCGACCTCTTCCCCGTTATCCGGAAAAATACTGATGCCCAGGCTGCACGTAACGTTGAGGACATGGCCCTGGATGACAATCTCGGCAGCCATTGAATTGACGATGCGTTCCGCGACCACTACCGCATTGGCGGTTTCGTTTACGGCAGTCACCAAGACAAGAAACTCGTCGCCGCCTAAGCGAGCTACCGTGTCTTGTTCGCGCGTCCATCGCTTAAGACGCTCTGCCACTTCTTGCAGTAATAGGTCACCAATCGAGTGCCCAAGCAAGTCGTTAATGGTCTTAAAGTTATCCAGATCAAGGAACAACAAAGCGACTTTCTCGCGATGCCGGCGAGCGCTGGGCAGTGCCATCAGGATGCGATCGCGAAGTAGGGTCCGATTGGGCAAGCCCGTAAGGGCATCGTAGTACGCCAGAAATTGGGCCCGTTCCTCGGCAGCTTTGCGCTCCGTGATGTCCTCGACCGTGCCTTCGTGAAGCACTACCTTGCCCTCGGCGTCACTCACGGCCCGCACGTTTGCCGACAGCCACTTCTTGCCGCCATCTTTGCTATAGACTTCCAATTCGACACTGTGCACCGCGCGGTCTTTTTCCAGCACGCGTGCCAATTCTTGCATCGCGTTGGGATCGACAAATAGCTGGCGTCCCACATTCGAGACTTCCGCCAGTAGCCGTTCGGGAGAATCGTAGCCCAGCATCCGTGCCAATGCGCGATTGATACTCACGGGACGACCGTCGGGAGTGGTCTGGAAGATTCCAATGACGGCGTCTTCAAAAATAGAGCGATACTTCTCTTCTGCTCGACGCAGCGCATCTTCGGCCTGCTTCCGCTTGGTAACGTCGTGTGGTGCGACTAACTCGGCTTGGATCCCCTGAAAATCCAGGTCATGACTGACAATCTCGACATCGAGAATCGCGCCGTCCTTCCTGCGATGCCTCCAAAGCTCGGCTTCCTGAAGGCCGTGAATGGGTTGCGCCGTGGCCTTCAACAGTCTGGGAATATCTTCCTCCGGCCTTATATCTGCGATGGTCATCGCCAGAAACTCTTGCTTTGAAAAACCATATTGTCGAATCGCCGCTTCATTCACCGCCAGAAATTTAAGAGTTTTGCAGTCGAAAACCCACATGGGGAGGGGATTGCTCTCAAATAGGAGCCGGTACTGCAGTTCTGCTTGACGCAACTTATCTTCGGCAATCTTTCGCGAAGTGATGTCCTGTTTGATAGCAACATAATGGGTGATCTCGCCATTGCCGATGTGCACTGGCGTGATCGTCATCTCCTCCGTGTAAAGGCTTCCATCTTTGCGCCGGTTAGTAAGCTCCCCCTGCCAGATGTTCCCTGACGTGATGGTCGCCCACATATTTGTATAAAACGCACTGTCCTGCTCACCCGACTTCAAGAGCCGGAGATTTTTGCCCAGAACTTCTTCCGCACTGTACCCGGTTAGTTGTGAGAATGCCTCGTTAGTCCACAGGATTGTGCCTCTGTTGTCGGTAATCACGATGGAGTTCGCAGCCGCTTGCAGCGCCGCAGCCTGCAATAGCAGACGTTCGTCCGCAACCTTACTCTCATCGAGATCCATTCCTATCCCGACCATCCGCACCGGGCGCCCTGTCTTGTCGTGAAACACGCGACCGGTTACGGACCGCCAGTGCACGCTACCGTCCGGCCAGAGCATGCGATACGGAACGTCGGGGTTCTTGTTGTCATGAACAGCGGCCTCGCCTGCCTCTTCTATCGCCTTTCGATCATCGGGATGTACCGAGTCCATGAATATTTCAAGGCCTGTTGGAGAGTCCTCTGGCAGCCCCATTTGTCGACTGGCGGCGGCTGACCAGACCATCTCGCCAGTCACGAGATTCCAGTCCCAGTATCCAATTTTGGCTGCGTCAAAGGCCAGGCGCATTCTTTCTTCGCTTCGCTGAAGTTGGGCCTCCATTTCTTCCTCTCGCGCCTGAGACACTCGCAGTTTCCGTTCATTTTCTTTTTGGTCGGTGCTGTCTTCGAGAATAGCCGTAATGCCGGTAATCTCATTCTGCTGGTTGTGGATAGGAGCGGCCCAGAGCTTCACGTCAAGCCGCCGGCCATCTTTGCGTTGTCGACGTACCTCTTTGCCCCGGATCGTCGCGCCCTTAAGGAGGTGGAGCACATCATCTTCGAACTCTGCTCGGGTCTCTGACGGAACAGCGGGGTATGCCCGACCCAGTACTTCGCTTTCCGCCCAGCCGAACATCCGCTCAGCAGCGGGGTTCCACAGCTTGATTTTGCCTTCTCGGTCGATCTCCACGATGGCGAGGGGAGAAAACTCGACGAGTTCTCTCAGGGAATGTTCCGGACTCTTTAACATACTGACCCCGGTTCCCTGGCACGTAGGTACGCTATTCGACGAATGCGCAGATCAGATATAGCTATAGGCGGCCAGATTAACTATATCCTCCTATACAACAGCAAGGAAGTCTGTGATGGCTATCACCTACCCGTTGATCACTATAGATAGTCACGGCAAGTGGCAACCCGGCATTTAGCGCAGCAAGTTACCTTGCGGGCGGAATTGTTACTAAAGTGCAGTAGCTTCATTGCACTTTCGTCACTTGACAAACTATTCCTCCGGCCTACGCTCTTAACTAGGGCTCGTACTGTGGTTATACCCGCCCGGACGGCGACGAAGGATGCTACAACTCGCGACCCTAGACTCGCCGGTAATCGTCCCTTGACTGTCATGGCACAATGGCCCGGGACTGTTGTTCGCTTTTTATTCGCTTTTACGAGCTGTCCGGATGTATAATTCACCGTCGGGACCCATGCGCCGCTCATCGCGAGACTCCAGTTACTTTACGGCGCCTGCCTCACTGACCCATCGCACTTCATCTCAAGCGGCCCGCCCGGATTCTTGCTGCGCCGGGACGGAGCAGCCAAGGAGCGGCATTCATGGCGGACGAGAAAACTGAAAAGAGCCGGGCGATTGACTTGGCCATGTCTCAAATCGAAAAGCAATTCGGCAAGGGCTCCATCATGCGGTTGGGAAGCAAGGGAGCCGTCGTTCCCATCTCCGTGATTTCTACGGGAGCGATTTCGTTTGATGCCGCGCTCGGCATTGGCGGCTTTCCGCGCGGACGCGTGGTCGAGATCTTCGGGCCGGAATCCTCCGGCAAAACCACCATTGCGCTGCAAGTGATTGCCGAGGCGCAGCGGCAAGGTGGCATGGCGGCCTTCGTGGACGCCGAGCATGCACTCGACCCGATCTACGCCGCCAAGTTGGGCGTGGATGTGGATAATCTGCTGGTCTCGCAACCCGACTACGGCGAGCAGGCACTGGAGATCGCCGAGGCCCTGGTGCGATCAGGCGCAATCGACGTGCTGGTGGTGGATTCGGTCGCCGCGCTGGTTCCCAAGGCGGAACTCGACGGCGAGATGGGCGACACCCACGTCGGCCTGCAGGCCCGCTTGATGTCGCAGGCACTCCGCAAACTGACCGGCATTGTCGCCAAGTCGCACACATGTTTCGTCTTCATCAACCAGATCCGCGAAAAGATTGGCGTCATGTTCGGCAACCCGGAGACCACCTCCGGCGGGCGCGCCCTGAAGTTCTACTCTTCGGTTCGTATCGACATCCGGCGCATCGGCGCGATCAAAGATGGTGACCAGGTCGTTGGCTCGCGCACCCGGGTAAAAATCGTGAAGAACAAGACCGCCGCGCCGTTCCGCGAAGCCGAGTTCGACATGATGTATGGCGAAGGTATCTCGCGCGAAGGCGACTTGCTCGACTTGGCGGTCACTGGAAACCTAGTGGAGAAGTCGGGTTCGTGGTTCAGCTACAAGGGCGAACGCATCGGCCAGGGCCGGGAGAACGCCAAGCAGTTCCTGAAGGAAAACAAGGACATCGCCGCGAAGATCGAGACCGACGTACGCAAGTCGCTCGGCCTGATCTCGGTGGAGGATAAGGCGCAAGCGGCGGCGGCCAATGCAGAAGCCGCACCGCATGCGACTCCCAAACCTCCCGCCGGCCGCAAGTAAGCATCGTGCAACAGGGACCAGTTTCAGAGTTGGTGTAGTCCGGGTAGGGCCGGCCTTCAGGCTGGCGTCCAAGATCGTCCCACACTATAAGGCTTGAGCCGGTTCGTTTATCCGCAACGGACGCGGCGCTGAACCTGGATTATTCATGAACGTGAAGTGTCATCCTGAGCAGAGCGCCCGCAAAGATTTTCCGACCCGCGTCGTTTGCGGGTCGGGCGGGTGCGGACTCGAAGGACCCCTATAGCTGCGAGAAATCGCAGTGTGGCCGCGTGGCGTAGCAACAAGTTTGAGATGGCTGGCGGCCAAAGGGGTCCCTCGATTCCTCGCTGCGCTCGTCGCTCCGTCGAAAATCATTTACCACGGAGGGCACGGAGTTTTTGGTTTCTATCGAGTTTTCTCCGTGATCTCCGTGCCTCCGTGGTTAATTTTCATTGCTATGGGTGGGCCGCAGGCCCATATGGCACTCGGGATGACACCCCGAACAATTACGTGGGCTCATGAATAATCTAAGTGAAGCGCCGCTCTACCCGTACTCGCCGGACCACACCGGTTCTGAAACTGCTCTAAGCTTCTCTTCCCCGCGGGCCCTCCGCGGCATTCTCTTTCCCTGATTGCCTCTGGACGCAACCCGGAATAAAATCATCCGGCATAGACTCCCGCCTTCCGAGGTCTCTTGAAGGATATCGTCGCCATCTATCCCGGATCGTTCGACCCGGTTACGAACGGCCACTTGGACCTGATCTATCGTGGCAGCAAGCTCTTCGACCGGCTCATTGTGGCAATTGCCCGCAACCTCGACAAGGGCGAGGCTCTATTCGAAATGGAAGAGCGCAAAGAGATGCTGGAGGCGATGACGTCCGAACTCGACAACGTGACCGTCGATATTTTTGAGGGTCTGCTGGTCGTCTACTGTATCCAGAAAAACGCCAATGCGGTGCTGCGCGGGATTCGCGCGGTGAGTGACTACGAGTTCGAGTTGCAGATGGCGCTGATGAACCGCAAGATGGAACCGCGCGTCGAAACCGTATTCATGATGCCCGCCGAGAAATATTCCTACCTCAGCTCGCGCATCGTGCGGGAGATCGCCAAGTTCGGCGGTCCCTTGACTGGACTCGTGCCGGAGCTGGTCGAGGAACGAGTCCGCCACAAGGTTGCAGAAAAACATTCGTTCGCCACGAGAACTCATCTCTTATGAAGGGCCAACCCATGACTGCTGCCGGAACCCAGCTCTCGTCGTTTCTGACCAACCGGATTCAACGCATCGAAGTTTCCGCCACCATGGCCGTGGTCGGCGAGGCCGAAAAGTTGCGCGCCCAGGGCGTCGACCTGGTGGACTTCGGTGCCGGAGAACCGCACTTCGCCACGCCTGCGCACATTAAAGAGGCGGCGATTGATGCGATCCATAACAACTTCACCAAGTACACCGCCGTCGGCGGCACGGCCGAACTGCGCGACGCGATCGCGCAGCGCCACGCGGCCGATTTTGGCTCCGACTACAAGCGCGAAGATTGCATGGCCTCGGTCGGCGGCAAGCACGCGCTATTCAATGCCATCCAGGTGCTGGTGGACCACGGCGATGAAGTGATTCTGCCGGTGCCGTACTGGGTTTCGTTCAAAGACATCGTCCGCTATGCGGGCGGCGAGCCGGTGTACATTGCCACGGATGAGAAGCACGACTTCGACCTCACCGCGGACATGGTCGAGCGCGCGATCACACCGCGTACCAAGGTCATCGTCCTGAACTCTCCCGGCAACCCCTCGGGCGCGGTGATGAAGCCCGAGCACATGGCGGCGGTGCTGAAGCTGGCGCATGAGCGCGGCATCTATGTCGTCTCCGACGAGTGTTACGTGTACTTGAACTTCACCGGACACTTGTTCTCGGCGGGCTGCGTTCACGAAGTGAAGGAGCGGCTCATCATCATCGGATCTTTGTCGAAGACCTATGCTATGACGGGTTGGCGACTGGGTTATGCACTCGGGCCTGCACCGATCGTCAGCGCGATGCAGAAGCTGCAAGGCCAGAGCACGTCGAACCCAACCTCGATCGTGCAGAAGGCTGCGGTGGCGGCCTTGACCGGCTCGCAGGAGTGCGTGCAAGAGATGCTCGCCGGCTACATCTCGCTTCGCGATAAGGTGGTCACGGGCCTGCGTGCAATTCCAGGCCTGACTTGCACCTCGCCGAACGGAGCCTTCTACGCCTATCCTAACGTCAGCCATTACTTCGAGCGCGGGGGATTGAACTCGGCATCCGACGTTGCGCGTAAACTTTTGCACGAAGCGCACGTGGTTGTGGTTCCGGGTGAAGGCTTTGGCACGCAGGACCACATCCGCGTTTCGTATGCAGTTTCAGCCGAGAACCTGGAGCGCGGCCTGGAGCGCATGCGCAAATTCTTCGCCAACGTGTAGGTGGAGCGATGACGGGTTGCGGGACAATTCCTTTGGTAGCGCGGGCCTTGAGAGACTGTGCGGCAACCAATAGCCTGGTTCGCGAGGTGGTACAGAATCGCCAAACACTGGCCGCGAAGCGGCGGGATGACGTTAGCCCGGCGCGTACCGGGGTCCCGAAGCCACGCCGCCTTTGCGTGGATTGGGGTGGTTGAGCGCCGGGTAAGGTGGGAATTCTTGCGGAGCCGCGGAGCGGCGATACCAGTTGCGACACAGTCTCTTCAGGCCCGCGTTAGCGAAGAATGAAAAAGAGGGCTTTAAGAGGGTGTGTGAGAATTGTGCCGTCCCTGAAGGGACTCGTTAATTTTTTTGGGCACTTTACCCAGGGCTTCCGCCCTGGGCTAAAATCAATTCCGCCCCTGCGGGGCTGGATTTTGCGCAATCGTTCCACCGTGCCAACTCAAAACCAGTTCTTAGAGGCGCTCTTTAGCCCTTGAGGTAGACTTTTTTGGATCCGCCAATTGGTGCGATGTCATCGATCACGAGGGCATACACCTCAGCGCCTAAAGGCCGTTCCCTTATCAGCTGTTTGACACGGCGCTCAAGCGCCGCACTACCGACCTCATGTCTGAACTTTATCCACTCCTGTTGATGCCCATCTTCGACGAGCGGCCTTGGGGTGTTCGCGATCTTCGTCCCATTTACACCAAAGTTGTGAAGGAGCCGATCGGCGAGAGCTGGCTGACTTGGGAAGACAACCGGGTGGCCAACGGGCCCCTGGCGGGGCGCACACTTGGCGAGCTCTCGAAGCAATACGGCCGTGATCTGGTCGGGCAGGCGGCGTGTTTCGGCGATCGCTTTCCGCTGCTGGTGAAGTTTCTCTTTCCCGGCGACAAGCTGTCGGTGCAAGTCCATCCCGACGATGAGCAGGCGCACAAGATTGGCCAGCCGTGTGGGAAGACCGAATGCTGGTATGCGCTGCGCGCGCAGCCCGGCGCTCAAGTTGCACTGGGATTGAAGCCCGGCGTGACTCTGGAGCGATTCAAACAGGCGATTCAAGATACGCGCGCAGAAGAGTTGCTAAACTGGGTGGATGTTCACCAAGGGGACATGCTGTACGTCGCTGCGGGAACCGTTCATACCATCGGCAGCGGAATGGTCCTGGTCGAGACGCAACAGACCTCCGACATCACCTATCGCCTTTATGATTACGGCCGCGGCCGTGAACTTCATATTGCTGAAGGATTGGCAGCGACGAAACTGCAGACGACTGCCGGCAAAGTGGTTCCTCCCACAGGCGACAGCCCCAATGTTCTGGTGCGCTCGCCGTTTTTTGAAGTCGAGAAGATCAAGCTACGCGAAGCGATGCACGCGGAGACCACACCTGCTTCCCCCCACATCCTAGTCGCGGTGGACGGGGCTGGGATCGTAGAATCGGGAGGGATGGAGCCCATCAGCTTCGCCACCGGCGAAGCGGTGGTTATTCCAGCCAAGGTGCAAGCGTACACAGTCCGGCCGCAGTGGGAGCTCGAAGTCATGCGTATGTCTTTGCCCACGGAAACAGTCGCGGAGCCGGAGACCGTGCTTGGGCAGTCGCTCAGCGCGCCATAATACACTTACAAGAGCGCTCGCCTCCATGGGCGCGAGGAATCGAACTCGGTGGCCACTTCAGGTAAGTTTTCGTTTTATCCCGTCATTCTCGCCGGTGGGCGTGGCACCCGCTTCTGGCCCTTGAGCCGCAAGCGGATGGCCAAGCAACTACTGCCGCTGAATAGCAAGAAAAGCATGATCCAGGAGACTGTGAAACGGCTATCTCCGCTGGCGAAGGCGAAACAATTCTGGATCATCACGAACGAAGACTTGCGACCCGCGATCCTCCGCCAGCTCAAGGGTCTTCCAAGGAAACACATCGTCGCCGAACCTGCCGGGCGGAACACCGCTCCGGCGATTGGCCTGGCTGCGTTTCTGTTGGAGAAGAGCGACCCCAGCGCAGTTATCGGGATGTTTCCCTCCGATCACGTAATCGTGGACGAGAAGCGCTTCCGCGAGGACATTGGCCGCGCCGCCAGGATCGCTGCCGCCGGCGAAAACATTGTGGTGATCGGTATTTCTCCCACGCGTGCGGAAACCGGCTACGGCTATATCGAAGTTGGCGAACCCTCGCAGAAAGGCATCTTGCAGGTACGGCGCTTCACCGAGAAGCCTTTGCCCGAAGTCGCAGAGCAATTCGTCAAGGCTGGAAATTTCTTCTGGAACAGCGGAATGTTCATTTGGAGTGCGCGCACTCTCGCCAACGCCCTCCGTGAACATCTGCCGAACACGGCGCCGCTGCTGGAGAAGATTGCGGCGAGCTATGGAACTCGCAGCTTCGAGAAGACCTTTACAAAACTTTATCCCAAGTGCGAAAACATCAGCGTAGATTACGCCGTGCTCGAACCCCGCTCCAAGAAGGGCGAAGGCAAGTCGCACATCTACTGCATTCCGGCAAACTTCGGATGGAACGACCTGGGCTCCTGGACCGCGCTCTATGAGCATCGCAACCTGGGCAAGAACGATAACGGCAATGTCATCGTCGCCGAGCGGAGCTTTACGCTGAATGCGGAGGGGAACTTCATTCACTCCAAGCGGAAGTTCGTCGCAGTCGTGGGTGTAAGAAACCTGGTCGTCGTCGAAACCGACGATGCGCTGCTGATCACCACGCGCGAGCACGCGCAGGACGTCGGCAAAGTGGTGAAGCACCTCGACGAGAAGAAGCTCAAGCGACTGGTCTAGGAGCTGCGACCCCGGGTGGTCGCCGCCGGCCCATGGAAGATGGGCGGACCCGTTTGCTATATTGATATAGCGAGGTTTTTCATGCTTGCAATCCGCCTTCCGCAATCGATTGAAAAAAGGCTTGAACGTTTGGCACAGCGTAGTGGCCGCACTAAGACTTATTACGCCCGCGAAGCAATCTTGAAGCATATTGAGGACTTGGAAGATGCCTACGAAGCCGAGCGGATTCTAGAGCGCGTGCGGGCAGGTAGAGAGCGAACCTACACCTTGGACGAGGTGGCAAGGCGCCTTGGTCTGGACGATTGAGTTTACCGACACCGCCCTTCGACAGCTTCAACGGCTCGACCGGAGCGTGGGTCGACGCATCCGCAAGTTCTTGCAGGAACGCGTCGCTCCGATGGAGGACCCCCGCAGCATCGGTCAAGCGTTGCACGGGCAGCGTCTCGGAGAATTTTGGAAATACCGAGTAGGCGATTATCGGCTTGTCACCAGGATCGAGGACAACCGGCTGCTCATCTTGGTCGTTCGAATCGGCCACCGGCGTGAAGTATATCGTTAGCAGCGGCTGGTATCGAGCAACTGCTGATATGGCGTTTTGAAAACCATCATCATGGCGGCACAGATCAAGTTCGGAACCGATGGATGGCGCGGCATCATCGCCGACGATTTTACTTTCGATAACGTTCGCCGGGTCGGCAACGCGATCGCGACGTACGTCCACAAGCACGAGGATGCCAGCAAGGGGCTGGTCGTTGGCTATGACACGCGCTTTGCGTCCCAGCGCGCGGCTGAGATCGTCTCCGAGGTTCTAGCCGCGTCTGGCATTGCGGTGCGCCTCTCAGACGATTACACCCCCACTCCAGCGCTCTCGTACGCGGTCAAGAATCTGGGTGCGGCAGGCGGCGTGATGATCACCTCCAGCCACAATCCCTTTAACTGGAACGGCGTGAAGTACAAGGCGGGCTATGGTGGATCGGGCACGCCCGCCATCATGAAATCGATCGAAGATGAACTGGATTCGCCCCGCCTGGAGGGCGGCGGCAGCAGCGTGACCCTCGCAGACTTTAAGGCCCCCTACATTTCCGCGATCAAGAACTTTGTCGATTTGAAGGCGATCCAGAAGGCCGGCTTTAAGTTTGCGATTGACGTGATGTACGGCGCCGGACGGGGCGTTTTGAAGGGAATCTTTGCCGAGAGTGGCATCGATCACCTGGAGATTCGCGGAGAGCTTAATCCGCTGTTCCCGGGAATCAATCCCGAACCTATACCGCCGCACATAGCGCTGCTCCAAGAAACGGTTGTGCGCGAGCGCTGCCAGGCGGGGTTGGCCACCGACGGCGACGCCGATAGGCTGGGTGCGGTCGCCGAAGATGGCAGCTTTGTGGATGCTCACAAATGTTTCTGCCTGATTCTGGAGTGGCTGCTGAAACGCAAGCAATGGCCGGGCGAAGTGGTGCGGGCCTTCAATACCACGCGCATGATCGACCGCATTGCCGCGAAGTACGGCCGCAAGCTGAACGAATGCGGTATCGGCTTCAAGTACATTTGCGATCTCATGCTGGAGCGCGACATCCTGATCGGCGGCGAAGAGTCAGGCGGAATCGGCATAACCCGTCACCTGCCGGAGCGTGACGGCCTTCTGAATTCCCTGCTGCTGGCCAATATCATGGCGGAAGAGGGCAAGCCGCTTGGCCAACTGGTGCGCGACCTGCAACAGGAATACGGAGAGCATCACTATGGGCGCCTCGACCTGCATCTCAGCAACGCGGTGAAAGACGAGGCGATGCGCCGCGCCAGCGCGAAGCCGGCAACGATCGGAAGTTTCAATGTGCAGAAGGTGGAAACGCTCGACGGGGTTAAGTTTTTCCTCGACGCGCCAACTTACGGCAACGGCGCCGAAGCCTGGGTGCTGGTGCGTGCGTCCGGAACCGAGCCCCTGCTGCGCATCTACTGCGAAGCGGCATCGCCGGAGTTGGTGTCGCAGATTCTAAAGGAAACGGAAAGCTTTGTTGGGGCTGGCCCTCATGCGGGTACGCCGGTCCTGTCAGAGGCAGGTGCGAAGTAGCTTAGGCCGAAGAGAGCCTCCGCCTGAGGTACGTTTCCCCCGCGCATTTCTGGCATACTTGAACCAAGCATCGGGAGAACGATTGCGCGCGCATTCGGTTCTCGACTCCGACTGGATGGCAACCACTTCAAATCCGCGACCGGCCGACTCGCCGGAGGTACGCCGCTACAACCGCATTCAGCGCTGGCTGAGCCTGGCTGACGCGGTCATCGGTTTCGCTTTGCTGGTGGTGCTGCTGGTCACGGGATGGACCGGCAAACTGCGCGATTGGTCTTACCTGGGCGCGCATCAGTACTACTTTCTTGCCGTCTTTCTGTATGTGCTGATGTTCTCGGTCATCGCCAAAGTTCTCAGCGCACCTTTCGATTTCATCGGCTTCCGGCTGGAGCACCAATACCATCTTTCCAATCAAAAGCTGCGCGGCTGGCTTTGGGACGAATGCAAGGGATGGCTGGTCGGATTGGTCCTGGGCGCCATCATGGTGGAAATTGTCTACGCGGTTATCAGGATTGCGCCGCAGCGCTGGTGGATCATAGCCTGGGCCGTCTTTGTCGGACTGTTCCTGCTGATGGCGCAACTTGCACCTGTTGTGCTCATGCCGATCTTCTATAAATTCCAGCCGCTGGAGAACGACGGCCTCCGCGAGCGGCTGACCAGGCTCGGCGAGCGCGCCGGCACCCGCGTGCGCGGCGTGTACGAATGGAAGCTGTCGGAGAAGTCGAAGAAAGCCAACGCGGCGCTCACCGGGATGGGTTCGACGCGGCGCATCATTCTGTCCGACACGCTGCTCCAGCATTACAGCGACGACGAGATCGAGGCGGTTCTCGCTCACGAACTCGGGCATCACGTCCACCGTCACATTCTGAAAAGCATCTTGATGCAGGTGGGAATCACGTTTTTCGGATTCTGGCTCATCAATCAGGTGCTTCGCTTCGTCATCGCCAAGGACTGGTTCCCGGTGCTCGATCCCCGGCTCTACGATTTTGCCAACTTACCGCTCATCGTGCTGGTCGCGACCATCCTGGGATTTCTGCTGATGCCGGCGCTGAATGCGATTTCACGCCGCCATGAACGGGAGGCGGACCGTTACGCGTGGGAGAATATCCCCGCCATCGCGCCCTTCATCACCTCGATGCAGAAGTTGGCGGATCAGAACCTGGCGGAGCGCGAGCCATCGAAGTTCATCGAGTGGCTCTTCCACTCGCATCCGTCGATCGGAAAGCGAATCGCAGCGGCCGAGGCATGGGCGGATAAGCAGCCGCAAACCGAAGCCCAATCGCTTAGCTAGGACGGTTTCAGGAGTGGTGTATCCGCTCGTACGGGTAATGCGGGCCTGAAGAGACTCTGTCGCGACGGGTGTCGCCGCTCTGCGGCTCGGTGAACTTTCCACTTTACCCGGTGCTCACGCGCCGGGCTAACATCATCCCGCCGCCGCGCGGCTAGTATTTGGCGACTCTGTACCACGTCGCGAACCGGGGTATTGGTTGCGACACAGTCTCTTCAGGCCCGTGTAAGATTCGCTGCAATTTATGCGAGAACTGTGCCGTCCCTGAAGGGACTCGGATCTATTTCCCACTTTACCCAGCACTCCGCCTGCGGCTCCGTGCTGGGCTAAACTATGCCGCGCCTACGGCGCTGGTTTTTCGGCGAGCAAATTCCACTGACAAATACCAAATTCGTTTCTCGCC
Organism: Terriglobales bacterium; assembly: GCA_036511435.1. Classification (GTDB taxonomy): domain Bacteria; phylum Acidobacteriota; class Terriglobia; order Terriglobales; family Acidobacteriaceae; genus Bog-257. The sequence goes on from DATCCF010000282.1 coordinate 15,131, forward strand.
CACGCTCTGAAGGCCCGCACTACTCAAGCTACGGCTATTCTGGAACTGCTCTAAGTTTTCCTTTTGCGCAAAATGTTTTCCACCCTCCGCAAATCTTCTTCCGTGTCAACGCCCACTGTGTCGAATGGCGTCTCAGCCACGTGGACTGCGATGCCATGGTCGAGGAAGCGTAGCTGCTCCAGGCGCTCGCTGCGTTCCAGTTCCGACTCAGGCCACGCGCAGAACGCGTCGAGGGCTGGCTTGCGATAAGCATAGAAGCCGAGGTGCTTGTAGCAGCGCACCTGCCCGCTACGGTCGCGATCGAAAGGAATGGCCGCTCGCGAAAAGTAGAGCGCTCTGCCATCCAACGCGGTGACGACCTTCACGGCATTCGGATTGGTCACGTCCTCCGGTGAGCACGCGGTTTTGAGCGTGCCTACCTCGACGCCTTCCCTTTCCATCAGCCCGAGCAGGACGTCGAGATGCTCGCGTCGCGCCAGCGGCTCATCGCCTTGCACGTTGACGTAAACGTCAGCCTCGATCGCCTGCGCGACCTCGTGGACGCGGTCGGTGCCACTACGATGCTGCGACGAAGTTAAGCGGCACGACCAGCCATTTTGCCGGCACACGGTGGCGATCTCCTCTGAATCCGTGGCCACGATCACGTCTTGCAATCGGGGACAG
>DATCCF010000283.1:0-4079 GCA_036511435.1 Terriglobales bacterium
ACCTTCGTGCTGGACATGTCTCGCGGCGGGTGTGGGTTTTAGCGCCCCTCATTTTCGCTAAAGGTAACAGTACAACTCGCAGCGCGAGCGTTGTCACCCTCTAACTTCTCGCCGATCGTGAGGACGTATTTACCTGATCTGGGAAAAAGAGGTGCAACTGTCGTGTCCCGACCAGCGTACCACGGTACCGCCTTCACGTCCGCGGGAAGTCTGAGCGTTTCCATCTGCTTGAACTCCGCGGACGGTATTAGCGAATACTTGCGAGTCGGCACGTTTAGCTGCGGATAAATGATGTAAAAGAGACTATCTCCGGGTTGGGTGGCGATGAGATAATCTCCGTGCGAAGTGTTCATGCGCAAACTCAGTGTGTCATTCGGCCCAAAATTGGTTGGCGTACAAGTAAGCCTGGGCTTGGGAAGCTGAACCTCAACGGGTGCCGGCACAGAGCTTACCGGCGTCGCCTGTGTCGTTAAGCGCGTCGAATCAGCCGGCGTCGTGTCAACATAAGTCGTTTCACGACGACGCTCGCAGCTTGCGAAGGCTAGTAGGGTGGGGACGAGGATTCGGTAATTCACTTGACCAAAATCTGAGTCTCGTTCAAAGAGAGCGATTGGAAGAGGCGCGAGGCAGCGATAATAGTACAGAGCTTATGGCAGGCTGACCGGCGCTAGTCCACGGGGGCTAGTCCAATGTAGTCATCGTCCGGCGAGGGATGCCTGTTCCCATCTCCGGAAGATTCGTCGAAGCCGTGTTCGAGGCACTTCGCGCGATTTCATACTGTACGCCACGAGCGAGCAGAATGGAGAAACCCCGCTCAAGGACGTATCCTCAAGCGGGGCAATGAGTTCTGATTCATGGGCCTGCGAGGAGTTGAACCTCGGACCTCACGCTTATCAGGCAGCTTCATACGAACATGAAATAGGCTCAGAAGTTCCTACTCGCCTGCCTTTCACGAACATCCTGCTCAGCATGTTTCACATTTACGAATATTTTGCGCACCTGCGCGAACATCTTGCGCATGCGAACGGACACCACAACGGACACCACGGGTCAGACGTCTAACGTGCGTTTGCCCCGGAAGAGGTGGCCGAATCCCTAGGGACTCCGCACGACTGGTGTCGGTACGCCGACGTTGCTCTGGGTTGCGCGACCGAGTTCGCCCCAGTGATTGTCGCCCCAGCAGTACGCCCGTCCATCCTGAGTCAACCCGCAAGTATGTGTCAGACCCGCCGCGAGATGGCTGAACGTCAACCCACCTGTGACGGGCACAGGCGCCCTCCGGGAAGTGCTCGTTCCATCGCCGAGTTCACCGTCGTCGTTGCGCCCCCAGCAGTAAGCCGCGCCGCGACTAGTCAAAGCCGCAGGTGTGCCCTCCCGCCGTGAGGCTGGTGAACGTAAGCCCTCCCGTCACGGGCACCGGTGAGCCGCTCCCCGTGGTCGTCCCATCACCCAGCTCGCCGAAGAGATTCAGACCCCAGCAATACGCTGTGCCGCTACTAGTCAAACCGCAGGTGTGTCTATAGCCGGCGGTGAGGCTACTGAACGTGACACCGCCATCAACCGGCGTGGGCGATCGGACAGCCGGAGTGTCGCGGCCCAACTCGTCCCAACAGTAAGCCGCGCCGCCACTGGTCAATCCGCACCATTGCGGCGGTAAGTTAACTCCCTCCTGATGACCGTCGAGACACGCAATCGCGGGGCGTCGGTCATCTCATTTCTCCGTCGATTTGCCGGAAGAGCTGAATTCTCACATTTAGCCAGCGAGTGCACAATGCTTGATTCGGAACGGGCTTCCGCACCAACGGTTCCCCGCCAGCAACCTAGCGGCAGCCGGCTACAACGTCTTTGGCGCGCGTTACGTAGTCCCAGCAATCACTGGTCAATTCTATCGCTGGCGGCGTTGGGGGCATTGGTCGGGGTATTCGGCATCGTCACGTTGAACGTAGCGCTGCATGCCACCGCCAGTAATACATTCTGCGCGGCATGCCACGCGCAGAACGCTGCGCTCGATTGGGAACAGTCCTCGCACTACCGGAACCGCACCGGGTTTATAGCGGGATGCGGCGATTGCCATGTACCGCAAAATTTTTTTGCGAGGATGGCCCGGGAAGGGCGAGTTCCCCGGGAAATTCTGAGCCAATTTTCCGGGAAAATTTCAACGCCCGAGAAATATGAAGCTCACCGCCTAGCCATGGCGCAAAACGAATGGGCACGACTGAGGAAAAACAATTCGCAGGAATGCCGCGACTGCCACCGCGTCGGTGCAATGGCAGATAGCGGAAATCCCTCTGTGAGCGTTATGCACAGGACAGGGCTTCGCTCCGGCCAGACTTGCATCGACTGCCATAAAGGAGTCGCTCATATAGCGCCTAACGAAATGGCCCAATCAAGCGGCAAGAAGGGCTGATACTGGGAGTGACGGTCGAAGTGAATTGAAGGGAGGCAGATCGCGGCGGCGAGGAGCAAGATTCGACGGTTTACTCGGCCGGACTAAGCCGCAACGCCAATTGCCAGCAACACTGCATACGCGAGCAGCAGCCGCGCTCCCTTTGGCGTCATCGGCACCAGATCTTCGAACCGTTCCAGAATGAATAATGCGCGCGCAGTGGAAGCCGCATACGGAATCGTCAGAAGCGGCAATAACACCCATGCGCTGAAAGCATGAGTCAGGTACAACCACAGTGGCACAATGTACGCCAATACCAGCAGCAGCACGAATTCCGCACGGCTCCACTCCGTTCCGAAGCGCACGGCAACCGTGCGCTTGCCCTTGGCGACATCGAATTCGACGTCGCGAATGTCGTCGATGATCAGAATGTTGGTGGTCAGGGCGCCAATCGGCAGACTGCAGACGAACACCGTGGGTGGCAGCGCGAACAACGGCGCCAGCGAATCCCACGAGGCGCCCCGTGCGGCCGCGGCCTGGACGAAGTAACTGGCCACCACAGAAACGACGCCGAAGAACATGAAGAACAATGGATCGGCCAAGCCGTGTCGGCCAAGCGGATACGGCCCTGCCGAGTAGATCGAACTGGCCGCGATACTGGCCAGGCCAATGACCAGCACGGGAAGCCCTCCGATAGACAGCAGATAGGCTCCGGCGGCCAGAGCCAGCGTGTAGCAAACGTAAATCGCTCTCTTCAGGCCGACGATTGTCAAGCTGCCGGCCTTGACCGCGGCTACCAATTCAGGATGTTCGCGGTCTTCGGGTTGCTCGACGAGGTTCACATAGTTGTCGGTTATGACGCCGCCGATCTGAATCAGCCATCCGACAAGAAATGCCAGTAGCGCGGGCACTACCGCCCGCACCCCGTTGTGTGCCGCCAGACCCAGCGCCATGATGACTGGCGGGGCGGCGATTGGAAATGTGTGCGCCGGATAAAGCAGGTTGCGGCGCCATAACTCGCGTCGCGACAACGTCATCGATTCCGCCACACTGTTTGTCATATCAGTCTTCTGTTCCGGCTCCTCTGATAGAGGCAGTTCAGGCTACAACGAACGTTGCTAGTTTCCTTGTTCCAGCAGCGAGACGAGGATCGTAGATCATCCCTTAGTTACAGCGGGTTCCATGTGCGCGACTCGCCCACCCTTCTCAAGAGAGAAAACGATGAGCGACTCAGAAGTTGTTGAGACAATCTACGGGAAGTACAGCAAGTTCGAGATCGTGAAGAAGTCGTCAGTCTTCGGGAGCCCGGAGTCTGCTGGTTACGGACGAACCGGCGCTGGAGCACAATCTCCGCGCGGCGGCAGTCACGGCGCAGTTGATGGAGCGAGAGCTGCTGACTTACGTAATCTCGCCGGATCTGGAATACTACCGACACATGGCTCAGGCAACCGGCGGATCCTGGACGCAGGTGACTTCGTCAGCGGACTTTTCGGGGGAGCTCATCGTTGATGCAGCACCTACTAAGTGAAAATGTTTTGTCTCTGTCTGAGACACTGCACTCTCGCCACAGTGACAAGAAGAAAGCCCCACAATCCGCTAACTGGTTGCGGGGCTTTCCTTTGTCCGAATGGGCCTGGGTAGAGTTGAACTACCGACCTCACGCTTATCAGGCAGCTTCATACGAACATGAATT
>DATCCF010000284.1:0-7518 GCA_036511435.1 Terriglobales bacterium
AGTTATTTGTGTAGTCTAGGTGCCGCCGGCTGAAGCCGGCTCGGAGGTGAAGGATCAGCGGGAACGCGGCGCTGAAGCGCCGCTCTACCCGTGCTCGCTCGACTACAGTAATTCTTAAACTGCTCTAAGCTCTTTCGCCCCATTCGGGGCTGGTTCTTGTATGCTGCCTAGCACCGCAGCACGCCGATAGGGCTCGCGACACACTCTCTGAGCGCCTGCACTCCCAGGCGCCTTGCCGCGTTGATACGCCCATCCGAACCGTTGCTCATCCGCCCGCACTCGTCGAATGCTAAGAGCTAGAAGCTAAGAGCTAAGCGCCAAGTGCCAAGTGCCAAGTGCCAAGTGCTCTCTTCTACTGAAAGATGTCCTTCATCTTATTCAGCAGCGAGCGGCTGACGGGCTTGTTCTCCACCGAGGTCGTACTCTGCAACTCCTGCAACAGTTCCCGTTGCCGGCTGGTGAGCTTCGACGGCGTTTGCACTTTGACTTCGACGTGCAAATCGCCGCGTCCATGGCCGTTGAGCACCGGAACGCCTTTGTTCTTCAGCTTGAATCGCGTTCCAGTCTGGGTGCCCTCGGGAATCTTCAGGCTGTGTTCGCCGTCAAGTGTGGGGACGGAAATCTCCGTGCCCAGCGCCGCCTGCGCGAAAGAGATGGGAACGGCGCAGTACAGGTGTTTGCCTTCCCGCTCGAAGAACGCATGCTCCTTGGCGTGCAGCACCACGTAGAGATCGCCGGAAGGTCCACCGTAAACGCCAGCCTCACCCTCTCCCGAGTAGAGCATGCGAGCGCCTTCCTCGACCCCCGCAGGAACTTTGACCGTGACCGTGCGCTGGCGCGTGACGCGGCCCTGGCCTCTGCACTGGATGCAGGGATCGACGATCAGCTTGCCCGAGCCCTGGCAGGTGCCGCAGGTGCGCGATATGGAAAAGAAGCCTTGCTGATAACGCATTTGCCCACGTCCCGCGCAGGTGGTGCAGGTGATAGGCGCTTTGCCGGGAGCTACGCCGCTTCCGGTGCACCGGTCGCACTCCTCGAGCCGCCGCACCTGTACTTGCTTGGTGACGCCAAACACGGCTTCCTCGAATTCGAGGCTGAGATCTTCGCGCAGATCGGCGCCGCGCTGTGCGCGCGAACGGCTGCGTCCGCCCTGCCCGCCGAACATTTCGCCAAATCCGAAGAGGTCGCCGAAGATGTCGTGGAAATCGTTGAACACCGTGGTATCGAATCCGCCGTTGCCGCCGGGGCCGCTGGAAACTCCCGCGTGACCGAAGCGGTCGTAACGCGCGCGCTTCTCGGTGTCGGCGAGAATCGCGTAGGCTTCGCTGCACTCCTTGAAGCGCTCTTCGGCCTGAGGATCGTCCGGATTGCGGTCGGGATGGTGTTGCAGAGCGAGCTTGCGATAGGCGCTCTTGATTTCCTGGTCGTTGGCCGCGCGGCCGACGCCCAGCACTTCGTAGTAATCGCGTTTAACGTTGGTAGCCAGAACTGTTTACCTTTTTCGAGACTGATTTACGGTTTGGGATGGCGAGCCACGCGCACCATCGCCGGACGCAGCAGCCGGTCCTTCAACTTATAGCCGCGCTGCAGCTCATCGAGTACGTGGTTGTCCTCGACTTCGTCGGTGTCCACCATCTGGATCGCCTGGTGCAAATTAGGATCGAACGGTTCGCCCTCAGCGGGCACGGGCTGAACGCCGAGTTTCGCCAGCGCATCGTGAAATTGCTTATCGATGAGCTCGATACCGGCGTGAAAATCCTCCAGCGATGCCGCCTTGGTGTTCAACGCGCGATCCAGGCTGTCGAGAATCGGAAGCAACGTCTTCATCGCATCGGCGAGCGCGTACTCCTTGAACTCCTGCTGCTGTTTCTCGCTGCGCTTGCGATAGTTTTCGAACTCGGCCTGGATGCGCGCCGCCCGATCGAGATAGGCGGCGCGTTCGCTACGGGCGCGCTCCAGTTCCGCTTCCATGTCCTCCGCAGGCGTGACTTTGCCGCTGGCTGGAGGAGCTGCCTGCGACACGGGCGCGTCATTCTCTTCTGCTGGCGGAAGCTCGTGGTCCAGATTCAACTCCGCCTCAGCGGAGCTTCCATTGTGTTTCTTTGCTGGCATAACTATTTCTACGTCGACTCGTTCCAGAGTTGATCGAACAGCCGCGCGATGTACGACACCGCAGTCATGGTGTGTTCATAATCCATGCGGGTCGGGCCAATCACCGCCAGCGAACCCATGACCTCGTCGCCCACCCGCGCTGGCATTCCAATCAGTACGAAGTTACTTAGATGCGGCATGGCGTCTTCCAGACCCACAACTACGCGCACCGCCTCCTGGCGGACGTCGAGGTACGCAGAGAGTAGATCGACAATGCGCTGCTTTTCCTCCAGCGTAGCCAGCAACTGGCGCAGCCGCTCCTGGTCCTGCTCGGTGATCACCAGGTTCGACGCGCCTTCCACGTACACGGCTTGGGCAGCGGCTTCGGTGGCCAGCGCGCCTTGCGCGTAGAGTTGCTCCACAGAACGCATCAGGCGATCGTATTCGCTGCGCTCCTGCTGGATACGCTTGCCGATCTCGTTGCGCAGCGACTCCATCTCCCAACCACGGAAGTTCTGATTGATATAGGCCGCGGCGGCTTCCAGATCGGCCACCGCCAAATCCTGACTGAGCCGCAGCACGCGGTCGCGCACGACGCCGTTGCGCATGACCACGACCGCCAGAACTTTCTTGTCGGCCATCCGCTGGAAGTACACATGCTCGAGCGCGTTGTGCTGCCCCGGCGCCGAGCTGACCGTCACGCCCACGCCGTGCGAAATTAGCGACAAAACGTGCGAAGTGCGCTCCATGAACTCAGGCACATCCTGCAGACCTTGTAGGTTTCCCTGGATCAAAGTCTCGTCGGCGGGCGACAGACGCGCTTCCCCGGTCAACTGTTTCACGTAGTAGCGATAAGCCTTGGTGGTCGGAACCCGGCCCGCCGAGGTATGCGGTTGCTCCAGAAATCCAGCGTCGGCGAGATCGGCCATCACGTTGCGGATGGAAGCAGCACTGAGGTTCTCGCGGTTAGCGCGAGCCAGGGTGCGCGAGCCCACCGGCTCTCCCGTGGAGATGTAAGACTCCACGACGGCGGTGAGGATTTCGCGTTCCCGTCTGCCGATGTTGGCTGGTGCGTCCATGTATGGGTTCCGACGGAAGCTAACCTGCGTTTTTGCAATCAGTTACGGATATGCAGGAAACAGTTCCGATCTATATTCTAGGAAGCAAGCGGGCCGGTGTCAAGCGTTGGCACTCAACTTAGTCGAGTGCTAAATGCTCAGATCGGCTAACGCGCTTCCAGGATGGATGTACCCGCTCGTACGGTAGTACGGGCCTTCAGGCCGGCGTCTAGGCGGTTGTGATATTTCGGGGCTTTTTAGCCCGTGTGTGAAAACTCATTTTGAGTCGGCGCGGTGGAATGGTCGCGCAAACTCCAGCCCCGCAGTTTTTGAAAGGGCACGGCTTTCAGCCGTGCCGCAAATGGCCTTTTCGGATCGGGCTTTAGCCCCTGAGTACTTCGCTTTGAACCGCTCCCGCATCGTTGAGATGGCCTCTAGTATTGGCAGGTGTCAGATACCTTCTTGATCTTTGAAATCTGCAGGGTCCGGCCTTTCTCGGAAGACGTCACGGTTCCGGAGATGGCAACTTCCTTGCCGTTATAACCAAAGAGGGTGTCGTGATCGCCCTTAAGCCGATAGAGATCGCCGCGGCGCGTCCCGAGAGTGAAGTACCCGTTGATGGAACTCACGCAACCGACAACCGTCATGGCTGCAGCACTGCTCGCGGGAGCATCGTTTGGAGTACCCTGACTCGAGGGCGGTTGTTGGGCGAGACTCATCAGCGACAACAGCAGAAGACAGGGAAGCAGTATCCAAGTTCGCATGGCAACTCCGTGTATAGCAACTGCAAGTATACCGTTCTCTACAACGGCACAGTGGCACGGGGTAGAATAATGCCATGAGTCCAGAAATTTCCGATCTTCTGAAACGGACGCTCGCCCTCTCCGTTGACGAGCGCGCTGCATTGGCCAACACCCTGCTAGACAGTCTTGGTGGTGCGGATGAGTCTGTGCAAGAGGCTTGGGATAAGGAAGTCGCACGCAGAATCGAAGATCTGAGGGCGGGCAAAGCGGTGACCGTCCCTTGGGAAGAACTCCATCGCGAGCTCTTGGCCATGGTGAATGAGCGCTAAGCGTGTTGAGTACCATCAGGGCGCGGTTGCGGATGTCAAGAACGCAGTCGCGTGGTACCAGAAACGCGGGCTGCTGAATCTATCTTGGCGTGTAAAATCACAGCATGAGAAGCGCAGCTTTCATAATCGTCCTCCTGTGCGCGTCAGTAGCGCTAGCCAACGATCGCCAGTGGAAAGACGCCAAAGTAACCCGAATCGCTTCGAGTACTGAAAACAACGGTGTTGTGGTTGGAACAACCGGGACGATGGCAGTTGGCGGCGTGGTCAAAAGCGACACGATGTACTACTGGATTGAAACTGAGGACATGGTTTACGTTCTCGACTACTCCTATAACCCGGCAGTGAAGGCGCCTTGGCCCGGCCAACACAGCCGAGGTCGTACACCCAACGTCACGCTGAATGGAAAGACCAAAATCTCGATCGAAGGCCACAATGCCCATATTCTGGATGACGACGGGAGGGACGTTAAGCTACCTATCTTCGAGAAGATTGCCCGCCCGCCCGCAGAAGCCACTAAGTAGCCCCGCCGGGCGCTAATGTCGAGGTGCCACAATGAGCCGACTGTTGGCCTGGATTTTGGCGGTCTCAGCCTTCTGTAACGCGCAAAATCCCAAACCCGATGCATCGATGACGCATAGTCAACCTTGCGTAATCGTGGCACGTCATGTTCACAAGTTTGGCGAGAATATGTCTCGAGTTCATGCTCACCGGCCTTTCGATTATGTAGAAGGCGATTACCCATCAGGATTCAAATGGCGCTCTGAACTCAGCGATGGTGACGTTCGAGAGCTTCAGCAAAAAGGCGAGAAGATGGTAGTTATGAAACCCGATTACCAAGCCTCCGACCTCGAAGACGCCAGAAAACAGTGCCAATCCCAGACTGTGAAATGATAAAGCTCCCGTGTCGGTTCTGCGGCCTGCTGGGTGCCTCAAGCTTCCTTTGCTTATGTCCCCTCACCAGTTGCGATAAGGAATACTGGAGAGTTCCACAGGAACGTATTCGAGCTTGTGACGCACAAGAAAGCTCTTCACTGACATCTTGGATTGCTGTTCATGTAGTGTCGGACCAACCACCACCTCGTGAACATGAAAGGGAAATTCCTCGTCGGCCAGGGGAAACTTGTAATAGGGGATGAGCAGCGAACTTCCTTGACGGAAGTCGAATAGCTCTGAACTGCGAAACAACGGGCGTGAGATGACTCTCCACTCCTGTTCTTCGTGGAACGAGCGGTCTTTCAATATGGGGGCGTACCTATGTAAATAAGCGCGGAGATTCCCTCCTGGCGGCAAATACTCTTCTTCTGTGTTGGCAGCACGCAGCCGTTCAACATTCTGGTCAAAGACCTCCTCGACCAAGGACCGAATTAGGGCGCGTTGGTCCGTGGGGTCATAAATACAACGCGCCAAGTACCATTGCTTCTTTTCGATAGCAGCCCCGAGAAAGTCGCCTGTGAACCCTATAGCAAATCCAGACATTCCAGCCCCATAGGCGCGCCACTGCGAGAGGGAATCGCGATCCTCCGAAAATGAACACACACAGACGTTGATGCTTTCAATCCCCGATAGTCCGCCCTTCATCTCTTGCAAGATGCTCCGACTCTGATGATCCGCCGTGGCCAGCAATTCATCGATTTCCTTGCTTACCAAATCGAGTGCATGCACATACTCTCGGCGGTCATTCAGATACTGAGTGTGAGTAGCCCATATTTGCTTGTCCCTAATGATCCCGAGAAGCCCAGACTGACCCGTATAGTGATAGAGCGGCTTATCGGGCCTGCGGGAGAGAGCCTCGTTAAGAATCGCTCGCTTCATTTCAAGTCGCATTGGCAGATGGCCAATCCTACCATTTCGAGGTAGCTAACGTTGTACTTGGTCCGGGCCGGGTGCCCCCATCCGCGTCGTTCGCGAATGAGTGGGAGAACTCCTCCTTCATAACGTCACCTCCGACACGGCGCGAATACTCTTCACCGACCCACCCGAACCTGCTCGACCCAACCCAACAATCCCTCGCGTTAGTTTTCCCTTGCATAAGCCTGCGTTCCGATACAAACTCCCTTTCAATCCATTGCGTCAGCCATCTTCCAAAAGTAGAGGCGACGCTTTGTGGACGACCAGTCATGCGCCACCGCATTCACTTCGCTCTGATACTGCTCCTTGTCGGCACCGTCCCGTTCACCGTGGCGAAGGGAGCTACGGCTTTCAGGAGCGTTACTTGGACGCCGCAAGAGCTGCAATCGGGATCGGTGTGTCTATTCGCGGTTCAACTAGAGGGCTCGCCTGCGAAGTTAAGCGGCAAGTGGATGGGACGTGACGTATCGTTTTTCCAGGCGCGCGATGGCCACGAGTGGTATGGCTTGGCTGGAGTTGACGTGGAGGCCTTGCCGGGAGTCTACCCGCTCGATGTTGTCGCCACAATGCCGGATGGAGAGGTGATTCGCCTGGCTCGCGATGTTCAGGTTGGCCCATCGAACTACACGACAGTATCGCTTCGGGTGCCTGACCGTTTTGTGAAGCTGAACGCCGCAGCTCTGCGCCGGATCGAAGCCGATAAGCAAGCCAAGAGTATCGCTTTCTCGCACCAGATTCCGACCCCTGAATGGTTGGGAGATTTCATTGCGCCAGTAGGTTCCATGGTGTCCGACTCGTTTGGCACGCGCCGGGTTTTCAATGGCAAGGTGGAGAGCGTTCATCGCGGCCTGGATTTCAGGGCCAAGCCTGGATCGCCGGTGCGGGCAGCAAATTCCGGAGAGGTGGTGCTGGCTCGCAAACTGTTTTACGAAGGCAACTGCGTGATCATCGATCACGGAGAAGGGTTCATGACCTTGTACATGCACCTATCTCGGTTTCGAGTTGCCGAAGGACAGAAGGTAACCAAGGGGCAGGAGATCGGCCTAAGTGGCGCCACTGGCAGAGCTACCGGCCCGCACCTGCACATGGGCGTTCGTTGGGAAGGGCGTATCTCGATCCCGCGAGCCTATTGAGCCTAACGTTGAACAATCTCCCGTAAGATGGGATTTTGGTTTAGGTCACAGCGCCCGATCCATGTTTAGGTGTACGCCACCCTCAACCCTTGAGAAACTCCCATTTTGTGGACGTACAAAAAAGACTGTCACGCGGTCTCCGGCGAGCGTTTTCCAAGGATTTGACCCGCCCTACCCCCTAGACCGAAGTTCCAGAGCGTTTCGGACAGTATTCTGCTGATTCGCCGAGAGATAATTCAAAATTCAGTTTCCAGCTACTGGCAACAAGTTCAGTAACTCGTAAGCCTTGGCTTGCAGCGGGCTCGGCGGCGGCACC
>DATCCF010000285.1:0-17512 GCA_036511435.1 Terriglobales bacterium
TCCGGTGAAAACCAGATCGTTCAACTTTGCCAGCGGAACGAAATCCTGGATCTTCGGCGAACGGCCCTCAGTGCGTTTACCGAGGCGAATGGTACCCATCTGGGTCAGCGAGCCGATGGGGCTGGCAATTCCTTTGCGCACAGCTTCGACGCCCGCGACAAACGTGGTGGCAACGGCGCCCATACCCGGGATCATGATCCCCAGTTTGCCTTTGGCGGGCGCGAGTTCGCCCTTGGCGGTATTCGTATTTCTCTGCTTCTTGCTGGTCGGCATGCTATCAGTCCGTTTCATGAAAGAATGTACAAACCTGTTATCTTCTCGTAATCGTACTAGTCGGCGCAAATGAACACAGCGGAACGGGCGGCTTTGCGCATCGTGCGGCAATTTGCAGGATTTGCCGGAGTTCATCGCGGCTTACTTGGGAGAGTTCCACGAGAATGCCCCCGAGGCTTCGCCGAGCCGGCGATCCAGTCCCGCTTGCGGGACGAAAGAAGTTAGCCCAGCGCTTCAGCGCTGGGTAAGCATTTTAAGTTGTCCCGAGTCCCGTAGGGACGACAGAAGGACAGCGGCGCCTTAGCGCCGCGAATGAATGATGGGAAAAATTGCGCTTGTGACCGGAAGCTCCAGCGGCATTGGACTGCTGACGGCGGTGGAATTAGCGCTCAACGGCTATCGCGTGGTGGCGACCATGCGCAACCTCGCAAGCCGAGGCCATCTTGAGGAAGCCGCGCAAAAGGCCAGGGTACGCGATCGGCTCGACCTGCGCCGTCTGGACATCACAGAATTCGAGTCGCTGCCTGGCGCGGTGGACGCGACAGTCCGCGACCATGGACACATTGATGTGCTGGTCAACAACGCCGGTTTCAGCATGGCCGGATTCGCCGAAGACATGGCCATCGACGAGCTTCGCCAACAACTGGAAACCAACTTTTTCGGCAATGTGGCGATGACCAAGGCCGTGCTGCCGGTCATGCGCGCCCAGAAGTCGGGACACATCATTACCGTTACATCCGTCGCCGGGCGGGTGGGCCAGCCGATGCTGAGCGCCTACAGCGCGTCAAAATATGCACTTGAGGGGTGGAGCGAGTCGCTGCGCATCGAGACGCACTCGCTGGGCATTCGCGTGTCGCTGGTTGAGCCGGGTGCGTTCGACACCGACATCTGGGAGCGCAATGTAGTGATCGCAAAAGGTGCGCTCGATCCCGCATCGCCGAACAAGGAGCGCAGCCAGCGCTTTGCCAAATTCGTCAAGCAGAGTGCGAAACATCGGCGCGATGCTCGCGATGTGGCGAAGCTGATCGTTCGCGTCGCGCAGAACCCCAACCCGAAGCTCCGCTATCTGATTGGTGGTGACGCCAAGTTACAAGTCTGGTTGAAGCGAATCGTGCCGTGGCGGAAATACGAACGCATGATTGCCAAAGCAGTGAAGATCGATGAGTGAGCGCTATTCCGCCTCTTTGCCCGCTTCGCTGCCCACCCGATGCTGCAAGTGTGACCAGACGAAATACGCCACCGCGAGAACGATAACCGCAAGAATCACGGCGTCGAGGCGATGGAACCAGATCTTCAGTCGCGGGTCTTTGTCCCATTGTTCGCCCAGCCGCATACCAACGTAAGCCAGCATGAAACACCAGGGCCATGATCCGACGAACGTATAGATGTGGAATTTCAGTCGGGGCATGCGCGCGATTCCAGCAGGCAGCGCGATGAAGGTGCGGACCACTGGCAGCAGGCGAGCGATCAACACTGCGAGAGAGCCTCGCCGCTCGAAGAACCGATCGGCAATGCTGAGTTCGCGCTGGCTGAGGAAAATGTAGCGGCCGTAGCGCTCCACCAGCGGGCGTCCGCCGAAGTAGCCGATCTCATAGGCCAGCACCGAACCTAGATTGCAGCCGATCGCGCCCCAGGTGGCCACCGCCAGCAGCGAAAACGGCGCGGCGCGATGATAGAGAGCTGCAACGGCCGGCACAACTAGAGCTCCCGAGAAGGGCATGATGATTTCCGACGGCAGCGGAATACACGCCGACTCGATGGCCATCAGCAGCATCACGCCGCCGTAGCCGCCCGCCGAGATAACGCTAATAATCCACGCCCCGACTACTTCAAGAATGTGAGCAATCATGTTGTTGAGGAATAACTCCAAATTAGATTGTGGAACAACAGAGCCGCATGGGCAGTGCGGGCATTTAGAGCGTTTGTGAGCATTCGTTTTGAGTTGGTACGGTGGAACGATTGCGCAAAATCCAGCCCCGCAGGGGCAGGATTGACGTTAGCCCAGGGCGGCAGCCCTAGGTAAAGTCGGAAAAGTTTAATGAGTCCCTTTAGGGACGGCACAGTTGACACGCTCTTCAGGTTTGCAACAAGTTCACCTTTATGGAAATCACAGGGACCGCCAACGCCAATAGGCGCGCATAGTCACTCGCTGCTGACTCCCAGCCACCCACCCAACTTCTCCACCGGAAGCCGCACGCCAACAAAGAACTGGCCAAAGGCCGCATACACCGCACTGACTTCGTCGAAGCGCATTTCGTAAATCAGTTTCTTGAAAACCAGCGGATCGGGGGCAAACAAATCCACGCCCCATTCCCAATCGTCGAAGCCGATGGAGCCCGTAATGATCTGCTGCACCTTGCCGGCGTAGCGGCGGCCCACCATGCCGTGCTCCTCCATTTGGCGCTGGCGCTCCTCGATGGGCAGCGTATACCAATTCTTCTCTTCACCGCGCTTGCGGTCCATCGGATAGAAACACAAATACCGGCTGTCAGGAATCTTAGGATACAGCCGCGGACGCATGGCTTCGCGCTGGCGCGTGAGCGTCTCTTCGATTTCGTCGTTCCACTCCTTGGATAGTGGCTTCACGCCGCGGTCGGCGAGTTGCCGAAACAGCTTCACGCTGGAGTCGTACAAGCCCAGTTCGATCACGGACAAATACGAGTGCATGGGCTCGAGAAAATCCTGCAACGCGGTTCGGTTCAGTTGCAATTCAGCGGCGTTGAGCTCGTCGAAGGAGTCGCGGAAGTGGACGATCATCAGATCGCCCTTGTGCCCGAGCATGGAATAGACAGCGCTCTGCCCAAGCTCTTCGCTGGCGGAAAAAACAGCGGCAGCTTCGCGCGCAATGTCCGCCTGGCGCGATGGGTCCACCTTGCGCCACTCCGCCCAGCGAAATCGGAACATCTGATGCAGCACGCTCAACCCCTCAAGGGTAAGCGGCATCGCTGGCAGTTCAGTGGACACAGTCTGTACTCCGGCATTACTGAAAGGCATTGCGAAACTCCACGCTAAGAATGATGACGCCCTCTCATTGTAATCTGCGGGCAGGGGATAGAGGGCTAGACTTGGACGACGACAAGATTCACCCCAGCAGAAGCTGCCGTTTTCTTGAAGGGGCCCACCTTCAGGTGCGCCGATTGAAGTCCTTTATTTTTGTCATCACGAGCCGGCTTCAGCCGGCGAGGGATCTGCTTTTCGAGTCTTCCCGCAGCCTGTGACGCCGCGCCCCTTCAGCACCGAATATCGCGTCTGCCCGTTATAATCCTCTCGTTACACAGGGAGACCAATCATGCCACGTGGGACCATGCCTCGCCGACCTTCGCGCACCGGCCACCAGGACAAAGTTTCGAGCAGGCCACTGCGAGCCAAGGTCAAAGCCAATAGAGTCGCGCCCATCCTGAAAAGAGTGGCTAGGGTTGCTGCACCTATCGCGGCAAGAATAGCTGCGGCGAAGAAGCCTGCCGCTAAGCCTAAGGCCGCCACAGTTAAGGGCTACAATCCGGTGGCGCCGGAGCGCGTCAACGAGATCCTGAAGCGGCTCGACGAGCGCTACCCCGTCGCGACCTGCGCTCTGCATCACGACAGCGCGTGGGAGTTGCTGGTGGCGACCATCCTTTCGGCGCAATGCACCGATGTGCGCGTCAACATGGTCACGCCGATCATCTTCGAGAAATATCCGACGCCCGAGGCGTTTGCCACGCTCCAGCCAGAAGCACTCGAAGCGGACATCCGATCGACCGGCTTCTTCCGCAACAAATCGAAGTCGGTGGTGGGCGCCGCACGCAAGCTGATCGGCGTAT
This sequence comes from Terriglobales bacterium, assembly GCA_036511435.1. Classification (GTDB taxonomy): domain Bacteria; phylum Acidobacteriota; class Terriglobia; order Terriglobales; family Acidobacteriaceae; genus Bog-257. The sequence continues at coordinate 4,074 of DATCCF010000285.1, forward strand.
TCGGCGGCCAGGTACCGCGCACCATGGACGAGCTCCTGCAATTGCCCGGGGTGGCGCGCAAGACCGCGAACGTCGTGCTGGGAACGTGGTACAGGATCGCCGACGGCGTGGTGGTGGACACACATGTGCAACGCATCTCGCGCCGCCTGGAGCTGACGAAACACGAAGAGCCACAGAAGATCGAGCAGGACCTGATGAAGGCGGTCCCGCGCGACAAGTGGATTGTTTTCGCGCACCAGATCATCCTGTACGGTCGCGCCCTGTGCATCGCGCGCAAACCCAAGTGCGCCGACTGCCCACTGGAGAACCTTTGCCACGCCGCCGACAAGACCTGGAGCACGGTGGAGATGCACAAGGGGCAAAGCCGTAGGGTCAGGAGCTAGGGATCAGGGGCTAGGGGTCAGGGGTGTCGTAGCTCTGCTATTGCTGGCAACTGGCCACTGACAACTGTTGTTTGTCATCCCGAACGAGGACTTCAGTCCGAGCCGAGGGACCTGCTTTCGCCTGTGCCCAACCTGATCTTTCGGAGCCATCCTTCCGGCCGCTTCTCTGTCACGGAGCGCACATTGTAGAATCCCGTTAGAACCTGTTTCGTGGTGAACGTGTGAAGAGAGTTGCAGCTTGTGTCCTGTTTGTCCTTCTCGGCCTGGCGCTGTCCGGGCCGGTTGCCCATGCCAGCACGAGATCCGCACAAACCAAATCACAGAAGAACGCGCAGAAGTCATGGAAGAAATACAGCAAGCAACAGGCCAAGCAGCAGAAGAAAGAACTAAAAGCGCAAAAGAAGCAAATGAAGAAGTGGAATAAGAATCGTCCAACGATCACGACAACGTGAAGTTGCAAGGAATGGGCAGCGGCGATGGACAAAGTGAAAGCGAGTCTAACTCAACTTCAATTTGTAATTCTCGATGGCATGGCCGACGACTACGAGGACGTTGAACAACTGTACCTATTTGCGAACCGCGACTTCGCCGAAGAGAAACACGCAAGAATTGAATATCCTCACAAAGTGCTTCGTGACCAGTATCCCCTGCGCGAAATCATTGACGAAATTGCTTGGATGCTTCGGGAGGGATACGTCGAAGCAAAGTACTCCAATGACGAGGAATTCGCGCCTCTGAAGCCCTTAGACTTTGCTGCTCTTCATCACTACTGGTTCGGTCCCACCGAGAAAGGAAAGCAGGCTTGGAAGGCTTACCCCGAAGGCTTACCCCGAAGACGAACCGCTGAACACAAGTGAACGGGAAAGTTAGCGCCCCTAGCTGCCGATCCGTCCTCCGCCGTACTAGCCTCACCATCTACAATAGAACCTTGTGACGCCAGCTCGCTCAAAACTGGAAACTCGAAACTTGAAACTCATCACTCTGCTGTTCGCAATCATTCTCCCTATGACTCTCACCGCATTCGCTCAGCAACCGCTCGCCGCGCCGCAAGCCGTGACCGACCCCACCAAGCTTCAGAGCAAGAACGTGGCTGACATGCAGGCGTTCTCCATCGAGAAGCTCTACATGACGCGCATGATCGGCGACTCGACGTGGTCCCCCGACGGCAAGCAGATCGCCTTCATCTCGAACATCAGCGGACGCAACAATCTCTGGCTGGTTCCCGCGACCGGGGGATGGCCGACGCAGTTGACCATCAGCGATCAGCGGCAGACGCAGCCGGTGTGGTCGCCCGACGGGACTTGGATCGCCTACATCTCCGACCACGATGGGGATGAGCAGTGGGACATCTTCCTGGTGTCGCCCAAGACCGGCGATGTGGTCAACCTGACGACTTCGCCGGAAACTGCGGAAGAAGAACCGGCATGGTCGCCCGACGGACGGCAGATCGCCTATATCACCAAGCCCAAGACCGGCTCGAGCTTTGAGATCGAGCTGATGGACGTCGCCACCCGACACGTGCGGCATCTGACCAAGAACACGCCCAAGGAACTGAGCAACACACGCCCGATCTTCTCGCGTGATGGCAAATTCCTCGTCTACACGCAGTCGCACGCCAGCGGCAAGAATTCGACCATTTTCGTGCTCGACCTCGCCAGTGGCGAGAGCACAAACCTGACGCAGCATGAGGGCGAGCACACTTACGAAGCGAACGACATCTCGCCCAACGGCAAGACGACCCTCCTCACCTCGGACGCGCAGAACGGTTACGACAATGTCGGCCTGCTCGACATCGCAACCAAGAAGATTGATTGGCTGACCAGCGAAAAATGGCGGCTCAGGGCAGGAACGTTTGCGCCCGACGGCAAATCGCTGACGTGGACGGCGAACGTTGACGGCAACACCGATATTTATCTGTATGACATGGCGGGCCGGCGCGCGGACGCGTTGCCGCTGAAGAAAGGCGTGAACTCGCTCGGCGGCAATCCACTTCCCTACAGCCGCGATGGGTCAAGGCTCTTGTACAACCACAACGGCGCCGACGCTCCCAGCGATGTCTGGGTCTTTGACATCTCGTCGAAGCAGTCCCAGCAAGTAACGCACTCGCTGGTTGCGGGGATAAACAGCGCCGACATGGTCGAGCCTTACCTGGTGCACTATCCCAGTCGTGACGGTAAGTGGACGCTCTCGGCGTTTGCTTATGTGCCAAACAACATTCAGCACAACGGCAAATTTCCGGCGATCGTTTACATTCACGGCGGACCGGCCGTGCAGACGGTCAACTCGTTCAATCGCTTTATCCAGTACATCGTGAATCAGGGGTATCTCGTGATCGCGCCGAACTATCGCGGGTCGACCGGATACGGCAAGGAGTTCACCGACGCGAACCGGGGCGACGCCGGAGGCGGCGAGTTGCACGACGTGCTCGACGCGGCCCAGTGGATCGAGAAAAGCGGCTTTGTCGATCCCAAAAAGCTGATTGTCATGGGCGGAAGCTACGGCGGCTACTTGAGCATGATGGCGGTCACCAAGGCTCCGGAGATGTGGGCCGCGGGCGTGCCCATTGTGCCGTTCGTCAACTGGGCGACCGAAATCGCCAACGAAGACCCGCTGCTACGCGAGTATGACCTGGCGACCATGGGCGATCCGGTAAAGAACAAAGCCCTGTACGATGATCGCTCGCCGATCAATTTCGTGGACCAGATCAAGGCTCCGTTGCTGCTGCTGGCTGGGGGCAACGATCCACGCTGTCCGCACGAAGAGGCGCAACAGGTAGCCGATGCCGTCAAGAAGCACGGCGGGTCAGTGCAGCTCAAGATTTACGAAAATGAAGGCCACGGCTTCGCGCGGGTGGAGAACCAGATTGATGCCTACCAACGCGTTTCGGATTTCCTGAAGGTACATGTGCCGTCGCCGGGATGCGGGTGCTCGGTGTACGAGTAGGAAAGCCGCCGTTCGCTATTCGCTATTCGCTCTTAGCCTTTAGCTCTTAGCAAGCAGCCATCAGCATTCGTCACTATAGTCAATGGGGTGTCATCCCGAGCGCAGGCGGCGCTTCGCCGCCGAAGTCGAGGGACCTGCTGTTCTCAACTCGCGATAGAACCGCTTTGGCTGAGAGCTGTCGGCTACCTCTGCGCTCTCCGCACACGCTTACTCGCTTCCACGATAGCGGCGACCAGCCCCGGAATCGTATATTCCTTGGCTTCGATGTCCACCGGCAATCCAAATTCACGCAGCGTGGCGGAGGTTACGGGACCGATGGATGCCGTATGTACGCCATGGTAGCGCGCCGGCTTCTTCAAGGCGGCAAGTGCGCTGCGCAATCCCATCAACTGTACGAAGTTCTTCGCCGTAGATGAACTGGTGAAGGTGATAGCGTGCGGCCTCAGTATTCTGTTGGCCAGCAGGGCACGCAGCCGCTTCTCTGACGACTTGGGCGCGACGGTCTCGTAGGCTTCGACCACACCAACCTCGGCGCCAGCTTTGCGCAATTTGCGCGGAATAACATCGCGCGCAATCTTTGCTCGCACCAACAGCACACGCTTCCCTTTCACCCGACGCTGCAACGCAGCGACGACTGACTCGGCCACGTATTCCTTGGGCGTGACCGCCACCCGCAGGCCATGTTGCTCGATCGCTTTCCTGGTAGCGGGACCGATGGCGGCGATCTTCAGATGCGCCAGCGCTGAGACATCGATCTTCTTCTTGGCCAGGCGTTGGAACAGCGCTTCAACCCCATTCACGCTGGTGAGAATTAACCAATCGTAAGTTGCCAGGTTCCGCAATGCCGAATCCAGCGGCCGATACGAACCGGGCCTACGAATCTCAATGAAGGGAATCTCGATTACCTGGCAGCCCAGTTCGCGTAGCGCCGAAGAAAGTACGCCCGCCTGCTTCTTCGCACGCGACACCAGAACGCGGCATCCAGCCAGGGGCAAGTCGCGGGGTGCAATATTTGTATAAGGATTATTTGCCAAAGTAGGGGTCCTTCGACTCCGGCGTCGCAAACCCAGCGACGCCTTCGCTCCGTCGAAAATCGTTCACCACCCTTCGGCTTCGCTCAGGGCAGGCTCCGACACGGAGGACACGGAGTTTGTTTCTAAGAAGTCTTCTCCGTGATCTCCGTGCCTCCGTGGTTGATTTCATCCCTATGGGTGGGCCGCAGACCCATGTGACACTCAGGATGACACGATGACCGCTTGGATGCGACCTGACTACTGACTACTGACTACTGACTACTGACTACTGGCAACTGACTACTGCTTCTCACGGCTGCTGTGGCGCCGCTACTGCCGCGCCATAGACATCGTCGAGAATCTGCGTCGCGCCCCGGCGCAGCAGCGTGTCCCCAACTCTTTCGCCGAGCACAAGCGGGTCGCTGCCGCTCTGTTGCTCGCGTAAAACTTCGGTGCCGTCTGGGCGGGCAACAATCGCGGTTAGCTGCAACTCGCCATCCTTCATTTCAGCGAACGCGCCAATGGGGACCTGGCATCCGCCGCCGAGTTTGTTCAGCAACGCGCGCTCACAGGTGGTGGCAGCATGTGCCGCAGAGTCGTCGAGGAACGAGAGATGTTCACGCATCTCCACATCGCCTTCGCGGATCTCGATGCCAAGTGCGCCCTGTCCTGCGGCAGGACACATGAACTCTTCCGAGAGAACTTCCTTCACCAGTTCCGTTTTGCCGAGCCTGGTTAGTCCGGCGGCAGCCAGAATGATGGCGTCATATTCGCCCTCTTCCAGCTTACGCATACGAGTATCCACATTGCCCCGCAGTGGATGGATCACCAGGTCGGGCCGCGACGCCTTCAATTGCGCCTGGCGGCGCAGGCTACTGGTGCCCACGCGCGCTCCTTGCGGCAGCGCTTTGATGCTGTCGTACTTGACCGAGAGAAACACGTCGCGCGCATTGACCCGCGCGGTGATGGCGACCAGTTCGAAACCGGGTGGCAGCCGGGTAGGCAGGTCTTTAAGACTGTGGACCGCGAGATCAACCCGGCCTTCGGCCAGCGCCTCTTCGATCTCCTTGGTGAACATGCCCTTGGTGCCGACCTGTGCCAGAGCAACGTCGGTGATTTTGTCGCCGGTGGTCTTGATGATCTCGAGCTCGACCTCGTGGCCGCGCTCGCGCAGCAGCGCCGAGATGTGATTAGCCTGCCAGAGAGCGAGTTGCGATCCGCGGGAACCAATCCTGAGGTGCGCCATTAGTTTCGCGCTCCCGGTTTTCCACTGGTCACCGTGGTTGCATCTTCGTCGGCGGCTTTTCGGACGTCCCGCAGGCCGAAGAGCTTGCGCACCAGATCGATCACGGTCGTAGCTTCCGACGATTCGCGTGCCGCACTCTTGAGGGTAGTAATGGGCGTATGCATGATTTTGTTGATGATACCGCGCGACAGCGCTTCCACCGCCAGTTCCTGCTCCGGGGTGAGAGTTCCCAGCCGGCCACGTACGCGGTCAATCTCGGCCTGGCGAACCGTTTCCAGGTGCTCCTGCAACGAAACAATGGTGGGCACCACATCGAGGGTTTGCAGCCGCGATTCGAACTTGTCCACCTCAAGCTGCACGATGGCTTCAGCGCGGTCCGCTTCGGTTCTGCGATCGGCGATGTGCGACGAAACCACCTGCTGCAGATCGTCGATGTCGTAAACGAAGATGCCGTCCAGCTTGTTCAACTCAGGATCGATATCGCGTGGGACTGCGATGTCGATGAAGAACATGGGACGGTTGCGGCGCTGGTTCAGGAATTTTTCGCCGTGCTCCTTGCGGAAGATGGCGTGTGGCGCGCCCGTGGAGCTGATAACGATGTCGGCATTTGGCACGGTCTCATATAGCTTTTCGAACGGGATCGCCTGGCCGTTGAACTTTTTCGCCAGCGCGGCGGCGCGCTCGTAAGTCCGGTTGGCAACGTAAATCTGTTTGGCGCCATGCGCCAGCAAATGGCGTGCGGCCAACTCGCACATCTTTCCCGCGCCCACCAGATAGACTCTCTTGCCTTGCAAATTGCCGAAGATCTTCTTGGCCAGGTCCACCGCCACCGACGCGATCGACACGGCTGAGGTCGCAACCGCGGTTTCGTTCCTTACGCGTTTGGCGACCGCGAAGGAGCGGGTCAGCAAAGCGTCGAGTTGCGAGTTGACCGCGCCAACAGCGCGCGCCGTGGCATAGGCTTCCTTGACCTGCCCCAGGATTTGGGGCTCGCCCACGATCATGGAATCGAGGCTGGATGCCACCCGGAAAACATGACGCACGGCATCGCGCTCGTGATATTCGTACAAATACTTGCGATAGGGCCCGGGATCGAAGCCATAAAACTGGCGCAAGAAACCTTGCAGGTCGGCGGTGCCGTTAGTGGTGCGGGCCACCATCTCCACCCGGTTGCAAGTGGAAACGATCATGCCCTCCTCAATGCCGGGATAGGTCGCCAGGGACTTCACCGCTTCCGGCAGCCGCGCCTCGGAGATGGCAAACTGCTCGCGCACTTCGACGGGTGCGGTCTGGTGGTTCACGCCGATGACGACGAAGTTCATGAAAGAAACCTGTGCGTACGGCTGAAACTGTTCGCCGCCCAGGCCCCTAAAGCGATGATGAAGGCAAAAGTCGCCAGAAATGCCGCGCGCCGACCGCGCCATCCAGAACTCCAGCGCGTGTACAGCAGCAGCATGTACACCGCCCACATGGTGAACGACAACAATATCTTCGGATCGTAAAAAAACAGCGGCCCGTATTTGTCGATGGCCAGCACCGAACCCGCTATTAGCCCCAGCGTCATGAATGGGAAACCAAAGAGCAAGGAACGATAGCCGATTTCATCAATGGTCTGTAACGGAGGCAGCCAGGTAAGCAGCGCAGCCGAACGCTTGGACTTCAACGCCCGCTCCTGCACCAAGTAGAGCAGGCTCGCGCCAAAGCTCAGGAACAACCCCGCGTAGCCGGTGAAGATGAGCACGACATGCACGAAGATCCAACCGCTGCGCAACAGCGGCGACGTCAACGTGACTGGCTTCTGCCCAATCGCCGATGCGAACGTCAGAATGAAAACGATGGGGAAGATCACGATGCCCGGCGAGACGGTGCGATAGCCCACGAAGAACACGAAGAACACCACCATCGCCAGGAAGGCCAGGATGGATTCCGAGTTATGGATAGAAGCCAGGGAAAGGCGCCCGATCAGAACGGTAGATTCGACCAGAGAAACAAAGTGGAAGATAAGCCCCAGTCCGACGGCCGGCTCCACTATCTTGGCCAGAACGTTGCCTCGCTTGCTGAGCAGGAGCAGGGAATAGAGCAGCCCCACGCCATAGCAAACCACCGCGACTCGGAGCCAGATTAACGGCATAAACCCCACGAATGAAACGCTTAAGCTCGATTGCTTCTTCTACGGTTAAGTATAACGGGGTGGCGGGTAGGGAGGAGTGTGGTTATCACGTGCGGCTGTGATTTGCGTCACAAAGGAGTCGGCAACTGCATGAGGGCACGGAGCGCAGAAGGGCCGCCCTAGCTGGGATAGTGGAAGTACACGATATGCTGCGAGGCGATGGTGACACCATCCTTCGAGGCTGGCCGGAAGTGCCAGCGCGGCAGCACGGAAAGCACCTTTTGCTCGATACCGTATCCGATGCCCTGCAGCAGCTTGGTTTGGACCACGTTTCCTTCCGCGTCAATCGTGACCTCGACAATCACGTCGCCTTGCACGCCAGCGGGTATGTCGGAGCGCGATACCGGCGGATCGGGAAAGACCTCAGGCAGCGCGGGCACGACTTCATCGCCGGTGAGCGGCGAACCGGGCACCCGTCCGTAAGGAGAACCCCCGCGCGCGGTTTGCTCAGGCGCATCGTCCCGCGTGGGTTGGTCCGTCGGTTGACGCTGGCTATCCGGCTTGTGCAGCTTCGGCTTGGGCGCCAGCGCAACGCGAAGTGACGGTCGTTGCTCGTCCGGCGATGACTGGGTCTCCTCTGGTCCCACAGGCGCAAGGTAAACAATGGACATCGATCCCGAGGATCCCTTAATTCCCAGGTCAACGTCAGAAGGGGTTACGAAAATCGCATTGGAGCGATGGATGAGCAGAAACAGAAGCAGACAGTGAGCCGCAAAAGAAGCGAGCAGAGCACGATTCCATCGCTTGCGTCCGAACCACTGTATCTGCGTGAACATCAGGAAGACTGTCCTCACCCTCGGAGCTTGCGCCTTCTCGCGCGAAGGGCTCCGTCGGCCCCATCTCTAACTGCTCGGTTGGACGCAAGCAATCAGCAGGGGTTAGCTACAACGATTGTAGCCCTATTCCACTCCGATGGAGTCCAACAATACGGGCAGTTCGTGGACCTCGAGGCGCAAGCGGCGTCCGTGGTTAAGCATGTCGGGAATGTCATCGAAGGCTTGCATCAGGCGCAACTTCACGGCAGCGTACTGTTCCGACTCGCTGAGTGTGCGGCCCCGGCCCACCGCCCAGGCGGAGAGCGCCTCTGGAAGCAGAAAGATACTGACCGCGAAGATGGTCTTCCGGTCCGAGGTCACGTCGAAGATGTATTCGGTGGAGGGAGCTTCGGGATCGCTGTCGAGCGCGGGCCGCTTACCGACGAAGTAGTACTGGTAAACATAGCCGGTCTGCCCGGTATAGGTCTTGACTCGGCGGACGGTCATAAGCGCATTACTGCCCGAGGGAATATTGTAGTCCGTCCGCGCCTACCGCTGCGTCGGCCGCTCCCGCAGGATTGCCGCCGCCGTCTCCGAGCTGACGGGCGAGTAATACACCTCTTTGAAGGTGTAGGACTTCGCCTTGGCGCCGAGGATGGGCAGAATCTCGATGTGCCAGTGGTAGTCGTCCTCAATCGTCTTCCAGAATCCGAGCGTCTCCGAGCGGTGCATGGTGTTGGGCGATGTATGCAGCACCATGTGGAAGCCGTCAGCAATGGTGCGGATACGGTAAAGCGTACGCCGCAGCAGCGCCGCCAGGTCGCGCATTGCCCCGGACTTCAGCGCCATGCGCTCGAAATAAGCTTCGTGGGTGTGGGGAGCGATCCAGGTCTCATACGGCACACGCGGAGCGTAAGGACAGCAGGCAATGTAGTCACCGCGGACTTCGATGACGCGCAGCTTCTGTTCCTGCTCCTGCCTCAGAATGTCGCAGAAGACGCAGCGCTCTTTAACCTGGTAATGCTGCCGCGCCGCCCGCAACTCGTACAAAACGCGCCGCGGAACGAACGTGGTGGCTACGACCTCCGAGGTGGGATGGTCAAACTCCTGCCCCGAGTGGAGGCCATAATTCTTGAAGACGCTGATGTATTTGAAGCGGACATCGCCTTTCAGGTCCTGGATACGCTGGCCGCAAAGCGCCAGGTATTCCTCGATTTCCCGGTCGTCGGCGTTCCACAAATGCCGGTCGTGGCGGGCATTTTCGACAATCACTTCGTGGGCGCCTACCGGGCGCATCTTGTCATACAAACCGTTGCCTGTACGCGACGGCTCGCCATCGATTCCGTACAGCGGATGGGGATGGACCACGGCGCGCACCGACCAGGGACTGCCATTTACTGTCGGTGACGAGGCTATCACCTGAAGTGGCTGGCCCGACTCCGGGCAGAAGGGGCAGAAGTAGTCAGGCGAGGAGCTATCGTCGGGCTCGTCGCCGCAGATGACCCAGGAGCGCGTAATGGGGTCCTTGCGCAATTCCATCGCTCTTTACTTTACGTCTCGGGGTGGGAAGCAAGCAATCAATAATCGGCCATCGGCCATCGGCCAGTTCGCATTTGGCACTTGGCACTTGGCATTTGGCACTTGGTCAGGGCGGGAGTTACGTGGGCTTTCGTGAGACGAAATCCTCTCAGGAGCAACTTGGATGCTAACTGCTGGCTGCTACCTCTCGCCTGCTAGAATGAGACATCGTGAAGGGCTCAATACGCCTCATCGCCATCGACCTTGATGGCACTCTGCTGGACTCCAATGTCCAAATCTCCCAAGCCAACCTGAGGGCGTTGCGCCGGGCCCACGAAGCCGGTATTGAAATCGTGCTCGGTACAGGACGCAGGCACAGATTTGCCTTGCCAATCGCGGAGTCGCTCGGCTTCGACCTGTGGCTGATGAGTTCGAATGGAGCGGTGACCCGTTCCACGCGCGGAGAACTCTTCCATCAGGATTTATTGCCCAAGAACACGGCCATCAAGCTCTGCCAGCACATGGCGCAGTATCGCAACAACATGGTACTCACCTTCGACCGTGAAGGCATGGGAGCGATCGTGTGCGAGGACCGCGAGCGTTTGTATGGCGTTATCCAGCGCTGGATGGAGAAGAATGCGCCCTATATCGAATATGTCAGTCCAATTGCACAGGCGCTGACCGAGGATCCCATCCAGGCCATGTTCTGCGGTCCGGTCGAACTGATGCAGCAGGCGCAGCAAGACCTCCTGTCGTGTGATTTCACCGGCGATTTCACCATGCTGCGCACGCAATATGATTTGCGCAACTTGTGCATCGTCGACATCCTCAACCCCGGCTGCTCGAAGGGGCACGCGCTGGAGCGCTGGGCCAACTATCGCGGCATTGATCGCTCCGAGGTGATGGCCATCGGCGATAATTACAATGACATTGAGATGTTGACCTTCTCGGGCCATCCGGTCATCATGGGAAATGCATCGGACGACCTGAAGCAAAACGGCTGGACCATCACCCTGCATAACGACGAAAGCGGAGTGGCTGCGGCCATCGAACAGGTACTCGACGCGAATACGGCGAGCGTGAATGCGTAAATCTCATTCCACGAATGTGTCATCCCGAGCAAATGTGTCATCCCGAGCGGAGGCGGCGCTTCGCCGCCGTAGTCGAGGGATCTGCTTTTCGGAGCAATCCCTGGTGCGCATGGCCTTCAGATTTCTACAGATTGGGCTGTTCGGCCTGCTTCTCGCGTCGCAGCTTCACGCCGCGGAAATTGCCAACTTGCGCAACGGCTTCAGCATTCCCCACGAGCGTCATGAGGTTGTTGGCGATACCACGCGCCTGTACATGAGCGCGGAACCGAGCAGTGGATACGTCGACGTGCCCACCGCCCAGATCGAGAACTTTGAACCGGCGCCGCCAGAGCCGCAAGCGGCCACATCGCAAGCGCAAACGCCCGTGGACTTAAGTACCATCGTCAGCGCAGCCAGCACGCGCAGCCAGGTGGACGCCGACTTCATTGCCAGCGTGATCCGTGCCGAGAGCGGCAACAATCCGCACGCCATTTCGCGCAAAGGCGCGCAAGGGCTGATGCAACTCATGCCTGGTACTGCCAGTAAGCTGGGGGTGAAGAACACCTTCGATCCGGCGGAGAATGTCGACGGCGGGGTACGCTACCTGCGGGAACTGCTGCTGCTTTACAACAACGACATGGTCAAAGCGCTGGCTGCGTACAATGCCGGTCCGCAGCGCGTACAGCAGTACAAAGGAGTGCCGCCCTACCACGAGACCCATGCTTACGTGGCGCGGGTCATCAACGACTACAACCGTAAGAAGCTGGCCCAGCGCAAGCAGCAGCGAAAGCCACCGGTGCGAAGCGCGGCCGCCGGGCACGCCAGAGATTGCGCAAAGCGCGGCGGGTTCTACGGCGGGTACCGAATAGCTCCGGGTTTGACCCCACTCATCCGGTCGTATACCTTGACGGCTGAGTCGCAGTCGCAGGCCTGCGTCCAACCTCACGAGAAAGCAGCGCGTGTCGGCGGCCACCGATTTCTTCCATGAACAAAAAACGCACGCTCATCTTCGGCATAGTCCTGATCGCCTTGTGCCTGCTGATTTACCTGCAAATTCGCGCTTGGAAGACGTTCGACTGGCACATGTTCTGGAGCCGCACGGAACACATTGACTGGCTCTACGTTTTCTATGGCCTGGCGCTGACCTACTTTGCCTATGTACTTCGTGCAGTACGGTGGCGCATCTTCCTGAAGCCAGTTCGCAAGACCACTACGGTCCGTCTGCTGGCGCCGCAATTCGTCGGCTTCGCCGCCTTGGCGCTACTGGGCCGCGCCGGCGAAATGATTCGACCCTACATCATCGCCAAGAAAGAGCGCCTCACCTTCACCTCACAAATTGCGGTCTGGGGAGTGGAGCGCATCTTCGATATGGGATCCTTCGCGGTGCTTCTGGCGGTGAGCTTCTTGTCGCCCGATCTGCGGGCGCTTCCCTTCTATCACGGCTTGCGCGATGCTGCGTTCGCGCTGATCGTGCTGGTGGGGGCGTTGTGTGTGGGAGCCTTTGTGGTGCGGCGCTGGGGCGACCGCGTGGGCCAGTTTCTGCACGATCTGTTCGTCGGCTTTGCGCCAAAGTTCGCGCACCACGTGCGCGAGAAGGTGCGCTCCTTCAGCGACGGGCTGGCGACCATCCAAGACCTTAGCTCAGCCCTGCAATTGACCGGGATCTCCATTTTAATGTGGGTGCTGATTGCCGTCGCTTACTACGCGGTGACGCACGCCTATCCCGGCGAACTTCGCAGTCTCACGCTACCTCATCAGGTGGTGCTGATGGGCGCCAGCATGGTGGGCTCCATGCTGCAACTGCCGGCCGTCGGTGGCGGCTCGCAACTGGCCACCATCAGCATGCTTAGTTCGGGGTTCGGCATCGAGAAGGAACTTGCCGTGAGCTGCGGCATCCTGATATGGGCGATTACGTTCATGTCGGTTATTCCGATGGGATTGCTGTTGGCGCGCCGTGAACATGTTTCCATTCGAGCAGTGGCCGAGGCAGAGGAGAAAGAAGCGGCGCGCCTGGAGTGATACGGCAACGCGCTTTCGACACGCCCGCGCAAACAGGCGGGCATCTGCGCCCGGAAGGGTTCCAGAATTGGTGTATCCGGCTTGTACGGGTGCGCAGGCCTATAGAGCGTGTGTGAGAACCGATCTTGGCATTTGCTAGATGAATGTGCTGGCCGAGAATCCAGCGCCGTAGGCGCGAAATAGTCTAGAGCAGTTTAAGAATTACTGTAGTCGAGCGAGCACGGGTAGAGCGGCGCTTCAGCGCCGCGTTCCCGCTGATCCTTCACCTCCGAGCCGGCTTCAGCCGGCGGCACCTAGACTACACAAATAACTAAACCGCTCT
>DATCCF010000286.1:0-15756 GCA_036511435.1 Terriglobales bacterium
CGATGGTGTTGATGCCGGTGGGCTGGATGAGTCCTGGCGCCAACAACCGGGCAGCCCGGTCTACGCCAAGGACTTCGACGTGGCAGGTGTAAAGCGAGCGTTATCTGAGGCGACCAAAGAGCGCAAGCCAGAATGGCGTGCCACCGCGAACAGTCCTGGGGATTTTGCGAAGCCCGCTTAATGCGATTTGCCGCGTCGCCCGCGAATTCGAGATCGAATGCCAGTCGGGGCAGTCAACCGACACGGAGGTTTTGGATCTTCGTCAGGTGTCCGCAGTTCGGGGCCAAAATCCGACCCAGTCAGGTCGAGGTTTCTGAATCCATATCCTGGGGGTTGACCGCAATCTTGAGCGCTTCCCGTTCGATGCCGCTTAGCATGCCCCTGAACACGATGGCGTGGAACGGCAGCACGCTGTACCAATAAGCCAGGCCGAACAGGCCTCTCGGACGGAATAATGCTGACTGCTGCAAAACGCATTGGTGGTCGTTGCGTGCCTCGATTCGGAACTCCAGCAGCGCTTCACCCGGTAGTTTCATCTCAGCGCGCAAGGCCAGGCGGCGGTCGCGATCGAAACCCACGACGCGCCAGAAATCCAGCGCCTCTCCGTAACCGACGGTTTCTGAATCCCTTCGCCCTCGCCGCAGACCCGGGCCGCCCGCCAATTGATCCATCCATCCGCGGATCTTCCAGAGAATGTCCGCGGCATACCACCCGTTGCCGCCGCCAACCCGACACACGGCGCGAAAGACCGCCCAGTCAGGTGCTTCCACGGTAATCTGGCGAACATCACGGAAGACGGTTCCGCCAGCCCAATCCGGGTCGCCTGGAATGGGCCCCGCCATCGACCAACTGGTCTCTACGTTGTGTTCAGCCATCTTGTTGAGAGCTGCGTGTATGGCTGCGCGGACGCCGAGAAGTTCCTGAGGGATAAGACCGACAATGCGATTCTCCCGGCATACCACTGGATTCTTGAGTCCCTCCGCCAGGGGGCTCGCGATTGTGTTGCTGAGGGGCGTGATCAGCTGGATCCAGTAAGAGCTCAAGCGTGGCGTCAACACGGGTACAGGAATCACAAGGCGGCGGCGCAGTCCCAACTCCTCCGCCATGATGCTCATGATGTCGCGATAACACAACACGTCCGGGCCGCCAATGTCGAATACGCCGTCGGCGGTCTCCGGTACCGCGAGAACGGCTACCAGGTACCCGATTACATTTCTGACCGCGATCGGCTGGCACGGCGTACTCACCCACTTCGGGGTGACCATGACGGGCAACCGCTCCACCAGATAGCGGAGAATTTCGAAGGAAGCCGAGCCTGATCCAATAATCATGGCCGCGCGCAGCACCGTGACAGCGACGCCAGTTGAGGCAAGGGCTTCTTCGACTTCTCGCCGCGATGAGAGATGCTCACTCAAATCCGGGCCGGTCTCGCCCAGTCCACCAAGATAGATGATTCGTTTCACCCCGGCATTCCGAGCGGCACGTGCGAATGTCAAAGCCAATTGATGATCGTGCTCGGCGTAATCCGATCCCGCGGACATCATGGAATGGACGAGGTAATACGCTGCCTCACATCCTTCCAAGTCGCGGGTCAGAGACGTCTCGTCGGCCAGGTCTGCCTGTCTGATTTGAACGTTTGGATCAGTGACCCACGAGCGATTCTGCAGTTTGGCTGGTGACCGCACCAGACACCGGATTGTATAGCCGTGCTCGAGCAAACGAGGGGCAAGACGGCCACCAATGTACCCAGTTACCCCGGCTATCGCTACGCGTTCAGATACAGACACATAACTCCTTCGCAGCCGAAGGTCCTGAGTTGGCCCCTTGCAGTGCCCAATTGTCGCCCAGCATCTCCTGCCCAGCAGGTAAACAAGCGCAAACTTTCGAAGAACCTTGGTAGTGGTGAAGTCATTACGGTCCGCGACGACAAAAGTACTTACGGCCTGCCCAGCGCTGGTGGAAGGAGAAACCAAGTGAAGTTCGCGAAAAGCTTATGGGATTGGAGACGGGCAGAAATCCCATGAAAGTCGGGCGATTCTGGATACGAGCACCAGAAAGGCCGCCCCTCCCCCAGAAGCGGCCCGCACCCGAGATCACACTCCCCGAAATGGCGCATGTGAGACAGGCGGAATAATTATCTCTCCGGTTACCGAAAAAGCAAATCGACGTATGTGAGACAGATCGATCTATTCCAGGTCTCAGTATGCCGTCTTCTTTTCGTGGGCCTTGGCGAGGTGACGCAAGAACTCGTCGGTCAGAATTGTTCCCTTTTCTTACGGAGTGGTCCCCAATGTTGGTTCCAGAAATATCTCACTGCACCCGGAGCACATCCATGCCACGACGATGCCTCCGACTTGGCTTAACGCAACGAGATGATCCACACCCACAGTCTCGGCTGTTCACCTTGGCGCTCAAGCCCGTGGATATTGAAATAGCGACGGGGTGACTTAATCTTGACGCGCCTGCTTTACCATCTCGACGAACACTTCTCTGGTTTGCGACAGATCGCTCACTTCTCGCAAGAATCCAACCCGAGTTCCCTTCACGCCATCGTCGGTTTTCAGGCGCAGGTGAAAGCCTAGGCGATCAACCGAAGTCATCTCCGCCTCCTGTGCCTCAATGCCAGCAAACCGTTTGGCAAGCAGGATGAGCGCATCCTTGTGGTCCGCATTCATGTGCTGCATGATGTCGCTCTCGTGCTCAGCCAGCGGATCGGATTGCGCCTGGGAGTAGTCTGAGGCAGTCACCCATCCCATCACTCCGAAGCCGCCCACGTAATAAACGTCCAATACATCCATTCGGTAAAAGAAGAAATCGTCAAAATCGACCCAGTACTTGCTGTCTGGGTAACGCGTCAGATAGACCGTACGCGCGGCCACCAGCTCTGGCTCCGGGATCCTGCTAACACTTCCTATCAACGTGACTCTGGACGCACCGAGCGGGTCGCCGCCGGTACCTGCCTCTGTCACAAACAGGCTGGCGCGCGGGTCCGCTTGCAGATTCTGGGTATGCATGGCCATCGTGCTGATAAGGAAAATGGGACGGCCCTGACCGTCCAGCGCGTAAGGCATCAACGATCCGAAGGGGAAACCTGGTTGTTTCTGCGACAAGGTCGAGAGACTCCCGATGCGGCCCGAGTGCATCACCGGGCGTGCTTTCTCGGCGAACGAAGGCTCGGGAACTGCAGACTGACTACTCGTGGCACCACCCGCGTGTTTTCCGAAGGACGAGGAAGCCACTGCTGAGTCCTCTCTTGGTGTGCAACGGATTAGGTGATGGTGTCTTTCGCCTTTTGCTTCGCAGCCCAACGCGCCTTCATAAGCGCTGACAATTTCTTTTTTGCGGCTGCGCTCATCGGACGGCGAACGGCGGTCTTCTTAGGAGTGGCCGTGGCTTGCTTCGGCGCGGATTTTCCCTTCCATTTGGCCCATCGCTGCTTCATAGCCTCGGAGATTCGCTTGCGTGCGGCTGGGCTCATCCGGTGACGTTTCCCGCCAGTCGATTTCGCCTTTGGCGGACGTCCACGTCGGGGTGCAGTTGAAGTAAGTCCTTCGAGCGCGGAGATGGCCTGGTCAATCCGATTACGTTCGCCCTTAAGATCTGAAACTATGGTTTGGATGTCCATGGAGTCCTTTCAAATGGTGCGCCCAGAATTGTAGCAGTCGGATATCGAAATGCAGACGGAGCTTACTCATCCTAGGTGACGTGCCTGATCGCCCGCTATCGGGTTAACGGCCAGGTCCAGCCCGTCCCCGCTTAGCTGTACCGATTCTGGTAACCCTGAGGAGCGAAGGAAATCACTGAAGCGCACCTAGACCCATTGGGGACATACCCACAAGCCAAAAGCCTGCCGGACGAAAGATACCAAAACCGGGAGCGTGCAAATCTTTGGCTACGGTTCCTGTTGGCAGTGAAGATCACCCAGTCGTATGCTGCGTTGCAGCAATAACTAGTTGAAAGCTCCGATCTCCAATCGGCAAAGCTGCTATGACTAACGCGCCCTATGTTTATTATTCTGCGGACCTGGTAGGGTTCGGTCGCTTAGCGAATGACGCCATCGCGGGATTGACTGACGCAGTGGAGGCTGTACACGGCCATATTGCGTTCACGTCTCATGGTCTGAGGCCGCCATCGGTGGAAGGGTCTACGTCGGGCATTACGGGGATGGTCTACAAGAGCATCCGCGCGGTCACCAGATTGGTGGATCGTGGCCTCACCATATTGGCGCCGCCAGCGTCCCTGGCAAACGAGAGAAAGTTATCACCGAGACACGAGGCCGTGGTGGCAGCTCTGAACGGTGTCGTCGGGGACTACTTGGCCAGAACGAACAATCCGCTCGCGATTTCGATGTCTCTGCGCCGTCAGGGCCGACCACTTGAAATCGAAAGGAATGCCCTGCAGGACACCATACCGCAGCCCACCGGTAAGGTGCTCCTGCTGGCACACGGTCTCTGTCTGAACGACCTGCAATGGAATCGAAAGGGACACGACCACGGAGCGGCACTGGCCTTCGATCTCGGCTACACGCCGTTGTATTTGCGCTACAACACCGGTTTGCACGTGTCTGAAAATGGGCGTCCGTTTGCGGACTTGATCGAGACGCTTCTCGAACAATGGCCCGTACCGGTGCAGGAACTGGCGATCATCGGCCACAGCATGGGAGGACTGGTATCCCGGAGTGCCTACTACTACGGTACGGCGGCTGGCCACCATTGGCCTCGGCATCTGCGCCGACTCATTTTCCTGGGAACGCCACACCACGGTGCGCCACTTGAACGGCTGGGGAATTGGGCGAACACCGCCTTGGAAATCAGCCCCTATGCTGCTCCGTTCGCCCGTCTTGGAAGAATCCGCAGCGCCGGGATCACCGATATGCGCCATGGCAACGTGCTTGAGGATGACTGGAAAGGACGCGACCGGTTCGCGTCGGCACAAGACCTTCGCGCTCCTCTGTCGTTGCCGCTAGGGGTGCAGTGCTACGCTATCGCTGCCAGCAAGCGACAGGCAGTTGGAAATCCCAGCCTCGGCTTGTTCGGAGACGGGCTCGTACCAGTGAACAGCGCCTTAGGACGCCATCGGAATCCCGAAATCAGCTTGGAGTTTACTGAGGCCCACCAGTGGATCGGTCATGGCATGAACCATTGGGACCTCCTCAGCCATCCCGCGGTTTACGACCACATCAGGCGCTGGCTCGCCTTCCAGCCCTGAAAGCCACAGAGTGCGGGCTATGCTCCACAAAAGCCTCCGCAGTTCGTAAAGTGCACGACTCACGGTGTAAATTCAAATTTAGTCTTTCCATGGATACCCTATTGCTTCTTGAGGCTGGGGAGGAGTCATGAAAATCCTAATGGGAATTGACGATTCGAAATTCTCAGAGCAGGTGGTACGGGCTGTTGTCACGCAGTTTCGGACTGAGCATACAGAGGTCCGGGTCTTGCATGTGTTGCAGCCGATTGCGCCGGCTCCCCCGCAAATGGCGTCAGGCTACGCTCCTGAGTTGGAAGACCAGAAAAAGCCAGCCCGTGAGTTGGTCGAGCGAATTGCGAAGGAGCTGCGTAGTGCAGGATTCAAGGTGGACGCCGCCGTCGAGGTAGGTGACATCAGAGAGAGCATCATCGATTCCGGGGCAGAGTGGCGTGCCGATCTGATCGTCGTTGGCTCGCTTGGGCGGAGCGGCATCCAGCGTTTCTTGCTGGGCAGCGTGGCCGAATTCGTCGCTCGCCATGCCAAGTGCTCCGTAGAAATCGTTCGCGCGCCAGTGAGTAGCTGACGGACAGGGAGACTACTCAACTTTGCCCTTTTGGACGAGTTCCACGGGCATGTGGCTCAGCTTGGTAAAAACCCGACGCAGTTGTAGCAGAGGCCACCAATCGTAAAGATAGATCTGCATCGGCCGCCACATGGCGACCCATCCGGCAATCGTAAGACTCTCCCGCACGACGGCAGCCCAAGTCCCTGCCTCATGACCTAACAACATCTTGCTGAGGAATAGACACGCAGCCAAGAACAGCAGCCCGATGAAAAGACTGGTGCGGCCCTGTCTTAGGAGGCGATTGAACTCCAAGTCAGTGATTTTGGCACGATGAGCAAAATGGTTGTGGACGGCCGTCCTGATCAGTTCTTTGGGGTCTTCGGCCGGCCACTGGTCCAAGTGGATACGCAATTTGATCGGGGTGTTAGGGGGGAATTCTTGGGCCCAGCTTACGATGAACTCTTCCGCGTCGTCGTCGAGATCCTTGTCAATGAAAGGAGAAGGGTCCATCGAATTGAAGAGCTGGTTCAAGTCGCGCAGTTTCAGGCTTATGGTGTGCGGGTGCCCCCGATCCGCCGCGGTTGTGTTAGAGAAGGAAAAACGCATACGAAGCTCTCTGCCATCGAGGGCATCTCAGATTCAATGTGCTGGGCCAACAATGATGATGGCATCGGCCGGAAATTCCATACGGACCGGCTTGATCTCGATCATAGTTAGGCCTCTGCTTGTGCCTACAGGATAATCCTGACCTCTGTATCATGCAGTGCTAATACGTCAGGTACCGCCCGGTTGTATCCTTCGTCTGAGGCCCGCCATGAAGTTCCAGGAGTTCACATTTGGGCAGATTCGGATCGATGGCATTGAGTACGGCTATGACGTGGTGATCGACCGAGGCAAGGTGGGCAAAAGAAAGAAGGAAGCTTCCAAGAAGTTCCGCGAAGCCTTCGGACACACGCCGCTCTCTCTGGAAGAGAAGATCCCGTGGAAATGCCGTCGCTTGGTGGTCGGTACGGGCGAAGGAGCGCTACCAGTCATGGATGAGGTCAAACGTGAGGCTAAGCGGCGCAAAGTTGACTTGCTCATCCTCCCAACGGAAGAAGCCATGGAGCTCTTGAATCGGCACGTCAAAAGCACCAACGCTATTCTCCATGTGACCTGCTAGGCGTTAGAATCCGCCGAACCGATGCTGACATGCGGTTACACGTCGAAGACCTCATCCAAGGAACGCGAGACAGTGAGCAACGACAGCGGCCCTTCGTCGTCAGTTGCGTGGCAGGGCAACATAGAACAGCACGGCGAAGTAGTGACAGGTGCTTCCGGCTAGCACGAAGAGATGCCAGAACGCATGGAAGAACGACAGGCGATCGAAAACGTAGAAGACGATGCCCGCGGTATAGAACAGTCCACCCAACGCAATCCAGAATATGCCGTGCCATGTGAGAGCGTGCAGTAACGGGCGCGTCGCAAACACGACCAGCCAGCCCATTCCCAGATACACCACGACCGACGCAATGGCGAATCGGTCAACAGCGAAACTCTTGAACACAACTCCCACGATGGCGAGGCTCCACACAATGGCGAACAGAAGCCATCCCAGCTTCCCGTGCAGCGGTACGAGGACGAAGGGGGTATAAGTTCCGGCGATCAGAAGATAGATTGCCGCGTGATCAATGATTCGTAACACGTGACGGGCGCGGGTGCGGACGAGCGAGTGATACAGCGTCGAGCAGACATAGACCAGCACCAGCGTGCTGCCAAAGACCGAGCAGCCGGCAATTTGCCAGGCGGTCCCACCCACCGCAGTGACCACCAGTGCAACCGCTCCTGCGAGAGCCAGTGCCGCCCCGACGCCGTGGGTGACGGAGTTCGCGATGATGTCGCCCAGCCTGTGTTCCGTGACCATAGGAAGATGATAAACATCTACTTCTTCGGATAACCGACAGACTGCGCCAGCAGAATCTTCTGGTCTGGTCTCAACTTCATGACCTTGGCCAGTGCGGCGCGATCCACTGACCCTCGGACGACCGTCGCCAATCCCTCGGACGTACAGAAGAGATAAACATTCTCGCTGATGAATCCTACGTCGGCACCAGTGAACAAATCTGCTTGACTCCCTGATTGTCCGGTCTTGCTGAGATCTGCGACATAAATCAGGTCAACAGGCGCAGTCGCGACAAAGGCCTGCGTTCCAGTAGCGGCGCGCACGTCTTGTGCCAGGATCGCCTCAAGGCGGTTCGCTTTGGCACTGTAGAGATAAAGACCATCGCCTATCGCGACATAGATATCAATTTCCTGCCAATTCATCGCCGAAGGTGCAGTACGTCTTCCATCGGGACGGTTGATGCCGAATGCAGCCCAAAGGAGGTTGGCTAACACCTGCATAGGCAACTTGTCGGGACCAAACTCTCGTTGAGTTTTGCGTTCCTTCAGCACCTGCATGAGCGGACGGCCCCCGTCCGTCTGTGGGGCTGGAAGTTGGATCGGTTTCAGATCCTGGGCTTGGAGGGCGATGCCAACAACGAGCGTGAACAGTAAAGCTGTTTTGCGCATGGAGATCCTCACAATCCGTATACCTGCGCCGGCGCGAGAAACTGCGGAAACGCCGGCAACAACGATTTTCTCGCCATGTAACAGAGATGGCACTCGTCAACGTAGGCGTCTGCCACTTCCAACGCGAACCGCTCGACGAGGCGCGCAGGACCACCCTCGACCAGAGGGCCCACGATCGGATGCTTGGCCGCGTCATAGGTGCGTACGAGTTCAGAGAGCGGCGTCGTCCACATATTGCCGACGCTGACGCCCTGGCACACGTGCACGTTGCCGTATGCATCCACGTGCACCCGCTCAGGGTTGGCGAGTTCTTCATGCGGACATGTGGTTAGCTTCCGCCAGGGCCGCACCGGTAGCCCAGCGGTGAGCTTTTCCGCGGCGCGCCCCTTGAACAGAACTCCTCCACCCGTTACGGGCTGGCCCTTGTCGCTGCCGCTATCAGACGCCGGTACGCACGTCGGCTGCTCGATGCAAATTTTCGCGCACGGCAAGCCAAGTTTGTTTGCAGCGCGGTACGCAATCGCTCCGGGACTATTGTCGCTCTTGGTGGAATGGAACTCGTCATCGCTTACGCTGAAATCGGCAATGCCCAAGTCGAGCATAGGACGCAGCCATTGCTCCGCATCCTCGGCGATGTGGCCCAGTATCCGTTGGTCACGATGCCGGATTGCAAACCCGCGTCGCGCACCATTCGCAGCCCCGCCAGCAGAACCGCATAGAACAGGAATGGCTCGCCGCCTTCGAAGTAAACCGTGTCGATCGTCGGAATCTTCTTGATCTCGCGCAGCAGTTCGCGAAGTTGGTGGAGGGTGAAGGTGCCCTCGCGCTGCGGCCCGCAGTGCAGAAAGCAGTGGTCACACTCGCCCGTGCATTGGTAGGTGAGCAGGACGTGGATTCCAGTCAGCATGACTAAGCTTCCCTTTGGGAGCGGGCGAAAGCGAAAATCTTCTCCCGCATTACCTTGTGTTAATGGTTCTACGTCGCGTGGAGTTTGTCTGTGACCTGTGCACCCAATGCGCGGACAGGAAGCCGTATTCCTGCACCAGAGCGGGACTCCCCCTTGCCCTTGGGCTGGTTGCGAGCGGTTTACCGCCGACCTCTTGAACGTTCACCCGTTCCGACTCTGCGCGGCTGCAATCAACCGAGAATCGATCAGCCCGTGTCTATGCGTCACACGCGTCGAGCGGCGTCCGGCCGGCCTTGCGTTCGAGACGCAACATCCGATGCTCGAACCGCGCCTTGGTCCTGCGAAATTCGGCCGCCGCGATCGTCCCGACTTGGTTCGCACGACGGAGTTGGGCGAGCGCCTCACGTGCGAGCGCCAGCGCGCGCCGCGGCTCGCGAGCTTCGTGTTCATAGTAGATTGCCAACTGCTCGTAAGCTTCGTAGCCCTCGCGAGAGTTGCCCAGCATACTTTCCCAAAGCACGTGCGCGCGTGCCACGTCCCCGTCACGCTTTGCCAGTCGCGCTAGCGCTGTGCGAGCTGCGCGATCGGTTTCCTGCGGCAGAACGGAGGCAATCGACTGTTCGTACAGTTTGCGCGCACGCTTTACCTCACCACGTCTCTCGCAAATGCGAGAGATACCGTACAGCTCTAATCCATCCTGATTATTTCCCTCCTCGTCGCCGAGGAGTGAGAGGATGCGGCCCGAGAGTCCGGCCAGCCCGCGAAGGTCCATCTGGTTGTGCTGGAAGACAGGGACCAGCGGGTCCGCGTGCCCACCGCGCACAAAGTCGAGATAGATTCGTGGAATCTGCTCCGAGGCGATATCTGCTCCTCGATCCCATCCCAACACATGGCGTTCGAGTTGCGACAATCTCACGGAGCCGAGCCGCAGGCGCCATAGATTCCGTGCGGGGTGAAGGAAATCGAGGTGCGCTCGCGGTAGTGGCGGAGGAATGGTTCGCGTCATCCGATAACGTGTTTCGAGCAGTGGCCAGTCGAACGATTTTCCGTTGAAGGTGACCAACACGGGACGTTCTGCCATGCGCTCGGCGAGTGCCGCAAGCAGCGAACGCTCCTCACTATACTCACGCATGAACAACTGCTCGACCTCGAGACCACCGCCTTCCCACCACGCAAGACCGACCAGGAAGGGATAGGTTCCCGTCCCACCGGCAAGCCCGGTTGTCTCTGTGTCGAGAAATAACCACTGTTTAGGGTCCGCCACTTCGTCTGGCGCATCGGGGACGAGCAACCGCAGTGCCGCAGCATCTGGAATGCACGGAGGGTGGCCGCCGTGCCAGCAGTGCAGCGAAAGATGTTCGCCATGGGAATTCCGCTTAACCGAAGCGCCTAAAAGCTGGGCGAGTCTATCCGATCCAAAGGCACCACCCGAGGTGACCTTGACGAGACCATCTTCACCACAATTTCCTGCCGGCTCAATGTCGCGTCCGGGTAGGGACAGCCCCAACGGCCGCTGCAACGCCTTTAGCCGAGCAAAGCGATCTGTGGTTGTGTGATTCACGATGAGTTCTGCCGTTCTACTTATTGCTGTAAGTGTGGCCGCATCTCAGGAACATAGCTGCTCAAGAATCGACAGAGCCACTTCCTTGGCACGCTCGCTGTTGTGATCAGCAGGGCCGACACAGGAGGGGCATCCGTTATCACAAGGACACGCCCCGATGAGTTCACGGCTGCGCGCTAATAGCTCCTGATATGAGTGATAAAGCGGCTCACTAAATCCAATCCCTCCGGGATAAGCGTCGTACAGGTATAGGTTCGGCTCGAACAGTTCCTTCTCGGCACCTGTGGCATGCGAGAACTCCTGCCATTCCGTTTCGGCTCCCCCAAACGGAGGGCGCTCTCCAACAGCTGTACCAAGGTCGCGACGGTCGCACATCAGCAGCAGCGTCGCCATGGATGCGAGGGCGTAAACCAGTCCGAAAATCCCACTCTGGCGCTCGGACAGCGTGAAAGGAAGTCCCGCAAGCAGTTCGTGCTGGAGCGTTACCCAGAACGCCGTGGTGTGCATTTCGTTCTCGGGCAGCTCCAGCTTTCCGGAGCCCACGTTCTCATTGGTGAAGAATTTGATCTTCTTGAAGCCAACAACCTGTGAGCGCACCAGCACGTCGCCGTGAGCTCGCGACGCCGGGCCAGGAATACTCTGCTCCTCGGCGATTTCGAGGACTCGCACCTGGGTGTAACGGATCGCGTCGGTGTAGTAGTCCACGTCCACGCGCTTCACGTAGGCCTTCCGCTTGCCGAAATCAAGCCGTTCGACATGGTACTGCTGCCCCTGATGAATGTAGATCGCCTTGGGATGGACGGTGGTGAGAGCAGACGAATAATCCACTTCACCAATCACCTCCGGCTTCCCTTCCTCTACGCCTGTCGTGTCGATAATGACGAAATTGTCGGAGGTCACCGACCGCAGACTGATGGTGTCCGCCGGATAGCTCTCCTGGACCCAGTGCCAGTTCCCTCCGCTCCGTTGGAGGAAGCCGGCTTCAGCAAGTCGCTCGCAAAGCTCAGGCAAATCCACGCCGCCGAACTGCTCGTCAGGCGAGAGCGGCAACTCGAACGCCGCACACTTCAAATGGTTCACCAGAATCTCGAGGTTGTCGGGCTGAATGTGGGCGTGCTCGGGTGAGCTTCCAAAGAAGTATTCAGGATGCTGCACAATGAATTGGTCAAGCGGAGCGGAAGACGCAACGAACACCGCGCACGAAGATCCGCTGCGGCGCCCCGCGCGCCCGGCGCGTTGCCAGGTGGAAGCAATCGAGCCTGCATAACCCGCCATCACGCAAGCGTCCAGAGATCCAATATCAATTCCCAGTTCAAGGGCGTTGGTTGCCACTACTCCGCGGATTCGACCATCGCGCAGCCCACGCTCGATTTGGCGACGTTCCCCAGGTAGATATCCGCCGCGGTAGCCTCGGATCGGTTCCGGCTGGCCGGGCTTCGGCGGATTCGCCTGCTGTAAGTACGTAAGCAGAACCTCCGTATGCAAGCGGCTATTGGCAAAAACAATCGTTTGTAGCTTTCGCGCCAACAGTTCCCTGGCTACGCGTGTCGTCTCATTGATATAGCTGCGCCGAATGCCAAGGTTTCGGTTGACCATTGGCGGGTTGTAGAAAACGAAAAGCTTCTCCCCCGACGGCGCGCCATTCTCCTCAACCACGTCAACTTCCCTCTCGATCAGTTGCGAGGCCAACTCTCCAGGGTTTGCAATCGTCGCAGAACAGCAGATGAACTGTGGATTTGAACCGTAGAATTGCGCGACGCGCTTCAGTCGCCGGAGGACATTTGCAAGATGGCTTCCGAACACCCCGCGGTAGGTGTGCAATTCATCCAGGACGATATAGCGCAGGTTCTCGAACAGGCGCATCCACTTGGTGTGGTGCGGCAAGATTCCGGCGTGCAACATGTCTGGGTTCGACAGCACGATATGTCCGCGCTCCCGGATGGCCTTGCGCGCATCCTGCGGTGTGTCGCCATCGTAGGTGAACACTCCAAACCGGTCATCCAGCCGCAGGGCAACGTCGTGTAATTCGGCAAGTTGGTCCTGGGCCAGCGCCTTGGTCGGAAACAGGTAGAGAGCACGTGTATCGGGGTTCTCCAGCACAGCATTCAACACCGGCAGGTTGTAGCAGAGCGTTTTGCCCGACGCCGTCGGCGTTACCACGACAACGTTCTTGCCACCGTGCACCAGCTCGGCTGTGGCAGCCTGGTGTGAATACAGTTTCTTAATCCCTTTCGCGCGGTATGCCTCAGCCAGCTCAGCTCTTACCCAGTCCGGTATCGGCCGAAACACCGCTTCGCGGGCAGGAATCTGTCGCACGGCTGTGAGCACTTCGTCCGTGCGGTAGCGGGCGACGAGCGTCCCTAATATCTCCTGCACGGTAGCGAGGTTTGAGCTCGATCTTGCGGCCAGGGCTTGCTGGGATGTGGTCATCGGATCCCTCGGCGAACGTTATTCGCCTTTTGTTCGCTGCAAGCCTAGCAGCTCCCGACGTCCCGCCGCAACATACGTATCCAAGTACGCAACAGGCACACTGACGCACTAGGTTGGCCTTCTCTCTCCCTCGCACTCCAGCCGCCCTCCGCGACCTGCTTGAGCCAGGGCCGGTCGTACTCGTCACCACCGCCCACAAGGGGCGAGCCAACATCATGACCATGTCTTGGCACACGATGATGGATTTCGAGCCGCCAATCGTGGGCTGCGTGATCAGCAACCGGGACTACACGTTCAGCATCCTGAAGCAGACCAAGGAATGCGTGATCAACATCCCGACGGTCGAGCTGGCGGCCAAAGTAGTGGGCTGCGGGAATACCTCAGGGCGCGACGTCGACAAATTCAAGGTCTTTCAACTTACGCCGGCAGCCGCCTCCCTGGTGAAGGCGCCAATCATCGACGAGTGCTATGCGAATCTCGAGTGCAAGGTCGTCGATGCGCGGATGGTAGCCAAATACAACTTCTTCATCTTGGAGGTCCAGAAAGCGTGGATCGCCACGTCAACGAATCGCCCTCGGACAATTCATCATCTGGGAAAAGGGGTGTTTATGGTTGCTGGCAGAACGATCAAGTTGCCTTCAAAAATGAAATAGCGTCCAGTGCGAAGAACGAAATTGGCGGCGCACGGTCCTTTCGTCTGCCCAGTTCTCCGATGAGCTGAGTCAGGTAACACGACTTAAGAACCGTACGCCGACATTGCGGTAGGGGTTACTGCGGCCGGACGGATTGCAGAAACCCCGCCAGCTTCGCCGTCGCCTTGTACTGGGGTATGGGCTCCAGTTCCTTGAACGCACTGGTGAAGGCGTTGGACAGACTCCACATGGTCCGCGGCTGGAACTCCTCATGCACGGGCTGAAAGTAGAGATCGTGGACCCGCCGGGCCAGGTGCTTTGGAAACCCAGACTCCTCCTCGATGAACGCCTGATAGATCAGCAGCTTGGCAGAAGCCGTTGACAACTGCAGCGCCTGCCAGTCCTCGACCTGTTGCTTCAGCGGTCCGAAGTTCCTCTGCATCCGATCGACACCGATGGCCAGGCTGTCTTCGAGTGAGAAGTGCTTCGAATGCTTCGCGAGAACGGGAGTGTATTCCCCGTGAAACGCGAGGTTCTCGCAAACAAAGACCCTGACACCAATGGTCACGCTGAGCCGAAAGCTTTTGTCATGGCTGTTCCTCAGGCCGATCGCGAAACGGCAGCCATCGAAGCCAGAACTCAGGTCCATCACCCCGAACATGCGCATCCCGTCCGCTGATACGGCGTATTCCTCCTGCACGATGCCGATCTGGCGGAAGCCGAGTGCTTCAATCAGCTTTTCCACTACCGCGATATGGGGAATGGGTTTGTGGGTTGCTGTGGCCGCTGGCGTCGCCACCCGAGCCAGTTCTTCCCGGGTCAGCTTGGTGCCATAGGAGCACAGCGTCATGGTCGGAGCGGGCGCGGGAATCGGGGTTGTTAAGACCCCAACCGGCTGATCCTGCTCGATGAGGTTCGTCTCTTGCATCGCATTTCCTCCTGAAAAGAAATCGGGAGAGCCAGCAGACGACTGAGTCTGCCGCTCTCCCGAGTGGTTGTTCCGCTTCCGGCGGTCCGGCGCCCAACATCATCAGACGTCTTCGTCTGTGCAATTGGGCAATTACATGGCTGTGAGCTTTAGGCAGCGCGGACTAAACCGTTGGTAATGAGATCAAGGAACCAGAGCTGGTCCACTTTGCGCAGGTCAATTTCGGTGGGGTGCTCGAGAATGAAGCGGCGGACATCCTTCTCTTGGATCAGATAGCTGTCGCCGTTCTGCTGTGGGCCTCGTGCTGTGCCTCGGAATTTGGCCTTCAGATGGCCGCTCTTGATCCAGCGGGTCACGGCGTGAGGGTCGATCCCCAGCGCTTGCGCAAGACTGTAGGCGGAATAGAAGCTGCCGTCATGCTTGAACCGCATTCGCTTAAGTTTGAGGTGGATTCCGGTCACGGTGCGAGAGTATCCGGCAGCCTTCAGCTTCAGACGGATTCGCTCGTCGCTCATCCGCGCATATCGGGCCAGAATGCCTAACTCCGCCTCGCTCCAGGGCAGCTCTTTGGTCCTCGCCACCCCAATTCGCGGGCACGCTTCTTCAGCGCCCAAGGCGGCATACCGACCTTCTTGGCCAGCGGCCGGATATTAAAACGAGTCTTTGCCTCTCGACGATTGTGATAAGTCTCCCGGATAAGGCGGTCGATCTGATCGGTGAAGACGTACTTGCGTCGGCTCTGGACTTTGACGCGATCACGGGCGACGCAGAGGGATGTCTTACAAACCGGCTGAGACTGGCTCGCGTATAACTGTTCCATAGCAATTCCTGATGTGCAGGTTCTGAGTTCTGGGCCTCGGTGAACAAGGGATGACCGACTGGAAGACCACAACGTTGGGTAAGACAGGCTGGAAAGTACTCCGCCTCGGTCTGGCATCCAGTTATGGCGCGGACGAGCGTTGCGTGCAGATGGCGTTTGAGCGGGGCCTCAACTAC
>DATCCF010000287.1:0-2384 GCA_036511435.1 Terriglobales bacterium
AGTCGTTTGTCAGCGCGGAAGAGACGGCGCGTTGGACCGACTTGCTGGCCAAGCGCCGCGCTAATCTGGGACCGCTAATGGCGGAGTGGGAAGAGCTCTCGCAAGTCTTGGAGCGCGCCAACGCCTAGTTGGAGGCGCTAAGGCAGGGAGACGGGGTGTCTGTAGTGGTTGTCGCGGCAATAACCACGCGGTTCCGGCCATCGGCTTTAGCGCGGTACGACGCTTCGTCCGCCAACTCGACAATCTGTGCAGCCGAAGTGCCGTGCTGCGGAAATGCTGCAACCCCGATTGATACCGTAATCCGGCGGAGGATTTCTCCGCAATGACGGACCTGCAGGTTCGCGACCTGCTTCTTGAGCTTCACCGCCCGTTGGTAACCAGCCTCCAGACCAGCCTCCGGCAGGATCAATATGGGTGCTACCGAATACACCAATTCTGGAACGGCAGATTCGAATCCAGCCAGCGCGGATCGCCAACAGGCTCGCCACTGCAACTACGATCCACAACAGCACGCCTTGCAACAGGGGACGCGGACCGACCTTGCGCAACGCGGCCGGGGAAAGGCCGGCGCCGATCAGGAATAGCGTGATGATCAGCATCAGTTTGCCGGCGTTGCTTAGAAACTTGTACGCAACGGCGCCGGGGAACAAATAGGTGTTCGCCACCGCCGCCAGGCAAAAAAACAAGATGAACCACGGCCATTGGATGCGCGTCTTACTGCCCTTGACCGCTGCTGTTCCAATCGATAAGGGAACGATCCAGAGTGCGCGGGCCAGCTTCACGGTAGTTCCCACGGCCAATGCCACCGCGCCGTACTTGGCCGAGGCTCCAACCACCGAACTGGTGTCGTGGATTGCCAAGGCCGCCCACAATCCAAACTGGGTCTGCGAAAGCTTCAACCAAAGGCCGATGGTGGGAAAGGTAAGCAGCGCGACCGAGTTCAACACAAAAATCGTGCCCAGCGAAACCGACATCTCGTCTTCGGTCGCTCCCGTAATTGGACCGACGGCGGCGATAGCGCTGCCGCCGCAGATTGCGGTACCCGTCGAGATAAGGAACGCAGGCCGGGGCGGTACTGAGATCAGCTTGCCCAGCAGGGTTCCCACCAACATCGCGAAGGCGATGCTCAGGGCGGTGTACAGGAATCCGCTCCGGCCGGCATGCACCACCTCTTGCAGATTCATCCCGAAGCCCAGCCCCACCACGGCCGACTGTAGCAAAACCCGGGAGAGATTCCGGGATTCGTCCTTATAGGGATGGGTGGCGATGGCGCCGAAGATAAGACCGGCGAGCAAAGCCAGCGGCGGCGAGGCCCACGGCGTCAGGCCAAAAAAGAGCCCCAGGGCAAACAGAAGCTTTGAATTCATCAATTGCGAAAAATGTCAGATTTAGCGATCGCTCAATTGTACTTGGGGCCTAGGGCTGAAGTTGCGGGGGACCTGGCGGAAAATGGGAAAATTAAATGGGCCCGCTGCCAAGGAGCGGTGACATTTCCTTGGCCTCGGGCCCATTCGATCCTGAAATGGATCGGAGGTGATGTCTCTATGCTACGCCAGCCTGTGGAAATGTCAAGAAGAAATCCGAACGACGCGCTGTCTTTCTAGCCGTTGCGCATATTTTACAAACGCCTTCAACTGACTGAAAACAGGGGGGATGAGGGCGACGATTCCGGCTGCGGCGGCAATTATGGAGTCGGCTCGTTGCCTGCCTTAACCAGTGGGTGCTACACTCCGCCTCTTCTAACCTCATCAAGGAGCACTCATGGGTTCGGTACGGCTGTGTGCGTTGCTAGTTCTGTGCTTACTGCCCGGGCTGCTGGCAGTGTTCGCATTTCCCGCTACACATCAACCCCCTCAGAGCTTACAAGCCACAGGCGCTTCTGATTCGTCCCATCCGCTGCTGCAATACACTCTGCCGCCAGACAAACTGGAAAAAGCTTATGCACTCTACCTGCTGAACGGCACCCTCTACTTCGTCACCACGGCGTGGAGCTTCCTGGTGTTGTACCTCATGCTGCGGACCAGGTTTGGGGTCCGGCTGCGTAACCTGGCAACCGTATCTCGATTCCGAGTGGTACAGGCCGCCATCGTGATGTCCGTGTTTGTGCTTGTACTCGAATTGACCCAGCTCCCATTCGACAGTTACGAGCACCATGTCAGTCTGAAATACGGTCTCTCCGTGCAGCAGTGGGGCTCGTGGTTCTGGGATTGGGGAAAAGGCCTGCTGCTCGGATTCCTAATCGCAAGCCTTGTAGGCTGGGGGCTTTATGCCGTGCTACGCCACAGCCCTCGCCGCTGGTGGTTCTACTTCTGGCTGGGGACGATCCCCGGCGTGATTTTCTTGATCTTCATCGCACCGGTTTGGATCGAGCCGCTATTCAACAA
>DATCCF010000288.1:0-4213 GCA_036511435.1 Terriglobales bacterium
TCAGGTGCGCCAGCGCGCGTTCCGTCGCCACCTCCGCCGTAATGCCGTACCGCTCGCGCAGGCTGTCCACCTTGCCCTGCTCGATGAACAGGTCCGGCCAGCCGATGCGCTCCACCGGCACCTCCAACTTCATCTCGCTCACCGCCTCCAGTACAGCGCTGCCAAACCCGCCCATCAACACATGGTCTTCGAGCGTTACGAATACCGTGGCATGCTGCGCATAGCGCGCCAGCATCGAGCGATCCAGCGGCTTGGTAAACCGCGGATTGATAACCGCTGCCGAATATCCTACGCGGCGCACACGCGCGGCTGCTTCCTTTGCCAGCGGCAGCAGCGCGCCCAGCCCGAGGAACACCGCGTCCTCGCCGTCCTCAATCACTTCCGCTCTGCCAATCGGCAATGCCGCAGGGTGCTCCTTCACCGCTGTGCCTGGCCCCGTGCCGCGCGGATACCGCACCGCTGCAGGCCCCTGGTGGAGCATAGCCGTGTAGAGCATGTTCGCCAGTTCGTCCTCGTCCTTCGGTACCATGTGGATGATGTTGGGAATGCCGCGGAGATAGCTGATGTCGAACAGCCCGTGGTGAGTGGGCCCGTCGTCGCCGGAAAGTCCCCCGCGGTCCATGCAGAACACCACCGGCAAGTTCTGCAAGCACACGTCGTGGATCACGGGGTCTAACGCGCGCTGCAGGAAGGTGGAATAAATTGCGCAGAATGGCTTATAGCCCTGTGTGGCCATGCCGGCCGCGAAAATCACCGCGTGCTCTTCGGCGATGCCGACGTCAAAGTAGCGTTTGGGGTGGTGTGGACGGAACAAATCCAGCGCCGTGCCATTGGGCATGGCCGCCGTGATGGCCACCACCTTGTCGTTCTCAGAGGCAAGCTCTACCAGTGTCTCGGCAAACACCTCGGAGTAGGTCTTCTGTCCTGCCGGCTTGGTGTCCCCTGTCTCCGGATCATAGGGGCCAAGCCCGTGGAACTTCTTCTGCTTGTCGAGTGCCGGCTGAAAGCCACGCCCCTTCTGGGTAATGGCGTGCAGCAGCACAGGCCGCGTCTGCGTCTTGAGAAATTTGAACGTCTCGATCAGCAGCGGCAGGTTGTGACCATCGAGCGGGCCATAGTACGTCAGCCCGAACTCCTCGAAGATCATCGAAGGCCAAAACAGTCCCTTGGCTGCTTCTTCAGCGCGGTGTACTACCTTGCGTGCGGTCTTGCCGCCGAAGCGTTCAATCAGCCGCGCGGCGCGATCATGCAGGTGAACATAGTGCTCACTGGTAACCACGCGGTGCAGATAGCCCGCAATCGAGCCCACGTTGCGGTCAATGGACCACTCGTTGTCGTTGAGCACCACGATCAGCCGCTGCGTGTTCTCGGCAATGTTGTTCAGAGCTTCGTAAGTAATGCCGTTGGTGAAGGCGGCGTCGCCGGCCAGTGCCACCACATGCTCCTTACCGCCCGCCATATCCCGCGCCACTGCCACGCCCAGCGCCGCGGACAGCGCCGTACCCGCGTGTCCCGCGCCATAGAGGTCGTGCTCGCTTTCGGTGCGCAGCATAAAGCCGCTTATCCCACCCGGCTGGCGGATGGTGTCAAACCGATCCCGCCGCCCGGTGAGGAGCTTGTGCACATATGCCTGATGGCTCACGTCGAAAAGGAAATGATCGCGGGGGGTGTCGAACACATAGTGCATGGCCAGCGTCAGCTCAACCACGCCCAGGTTTGGCCCCAGGTGCCCGCCCGTCCGCGACAGCGTGACAATCATGAACTCACGGATTTCCGACGCCAACTGCTCCAGTTGCGGAATAGAAAGAGATTTCACATCCGCTGGCGAATGGATGGTTTCCAGAATGCTCACCGTGTGCGGTCAACTCCTCGGCCAAAGCGTTGTCAGAAGAAAAAACTATATTTTTCAAACCCCGGCCGCGCGCCGTGGTTGCGCCCACGTCGGGTCGGGTCAAACTG
This sequence comes from Terriglobales bacterium, assembly GCA_036511435.1. Classification (GTDB taxonomy): domain Bacteria; phylum Acidobacteriota; class Terriglobia; order Terriglobales; family Acidobacteriaceae; genus Bog-257. The sequence goes on from DATCCF010000288.1 coordinate 1,960, forward strand.
CATTGTGCCTCGCCACAATCCAAAACGCACCCGCTGGAGAGCGGAGGGACAGAAGCTAATCACTGCGGACGCCACGTCATTTCCACGCGTACCGGAATTTCGTTCTTAACAGGCAGCGTCAAGAGCGTGGGTGGGTCGATCTTAAAATCGGATAGCGTCGCCGGAATTGTTCCTGAGATTCGGGTCTCATTTCCTTGCGTCACCAACTGGAATGGAACCTGTTTGTACTGGGCGGTCTGACCGGCGAACTGGATTTCCAGATCGCCACGGATGGTCGCAGATGTGGAGTCCGCTTCTGGCAATCGGGTGCGCACCATGACCATGGGAAATTGTGCGCCTCGCGTCACCTGAAGCATATGAAGGTCGCGGTTACTATCGCCTGAATCAAAGGACTTAACGGGTACCGCGATCAAGAAATCGCATTGTCCGTCGTGACAAGCGCCCTTGCCTCGGGCGGCATGGCTGACGCCGTCGGCCGAATGAAGCGAGTGAGAGACGTGATACGTGAGCGTGGATTGTTCAAGAACCCATTGCCTATCCGATCCGCCAAACGCGGGAAATGCTAGGAGTAAGAAGGCTGTCAGTATTCTTTTATGCATAAGCCCTGCTTAGAACTTGAGCGATACCGACATTACAGCGAGCCCAAACGCCGCGGCGGTCACGATGGCTACTGGTCCATGCGCGGAGGCGATGCCATGAACCTTTTCGCCGTCTTCCTTTTGATCGAAAGCCATAATGCCTAAGATGGGCGTCAGGATCATTCCGGGGCCATGTATCCAAGCCATGGCCTTGTGAAAACGGATCGGACCGCGGGTTTCGGTTCCTGGTATCTTGGGCGCGCGGATTGCATAGTAAGCGGTAATGGCATACAAATCTCCCGTCACCCCACCGAGAGCCGCATGCAGATCGCGGGAGGCTGTGCTCGTGTTCTTGCCCCCGGCGTTGAGGGAAGTGGCAAGGGTGGCAATCAACGGAATAGTCGTGATCAAACCCATCCGTTGATGGATCTTGAGCATGTGCGTCCGTTTATCTAGCAACGCCTGCAGCTTGGCATTTCCTTGGGCTTGATCCGGAGGGAAGCCTAAGTCTTGAAGCGAAGGTCCTGTTTTACTACTGGAAGGGGCGTTCGGCAGGTTGTCAGTAGGGGCTTGGGGCTGCGCCTGCGGTGCAGCCAAAGCAGCGTTCATGGTTAGCGTGGCCCCTCCCGTGAGCGTCATCTTGGCTACTTTCGTGCCGAACCCATCAGCCGAGATGGAAACCTCGTACTCTCCCGGCGTAAGGTTCTGCAGGCTGTAGAGCCCTGCTGAATCGGTTTGAGTGGCCGTCGATTGGCCGGTGCCCAAATCCTTGACGGAGATTTTGGCGTTGGGCACGACTGCTCCCGAAGGGTCCGTGACGGTGCCCGACAGCGTGGCGTCAGCGACCTGCGCCCGCAAGGGCTCAGAGATCAACAGAGGGAGCATTAGAATTCCCACACCAAGGACGAGCTTCGCCGCTCTCGCTTTCATTGGGCTACCCCTCTCAAGTTGATGTGCTTGATATGCCCGGTCTGGTAGATGCAACACCCGAGATGTATTTAAGTTGTGATTTCTCTCTGCTGCAAACTGATGGACAAATTTATTTTAATTCTATGTGATGCCTGGGCTACCCCCGGAAGTAACCGGATTGGGGAGAGTTGAGGACCAGGACGACCGTGCGACGGACAAGTCAAACCATCCCCATCCTGGGCTAGCAGATGAACATCTTGTCATGCGCCGGAAATGGGCTCGTCATGCTCAGCCACTAGTCTGGTAGCCGTGAGGTATTTTCCTCCGACAAATAAGTCGAACCAGGGGAAGAAGGCAACGCGGAGATGACGCGAATCGCAGGCGTAGCCAGTGCATTTCCACGCCAGTGCCATCGTCAAGCGCGGAGAAAGTTGAACAATGCGTGGATCGAGATCGCCGAAGTTCTCGCGGAACAGTCGATCTGCCGGGCGCTCACGCGCTCCGGCCTTTGTGAATCTGCGAGGGAAGGAAACGTAAACGTTAGTTTTTCTGTGGAGCCCCGAACGGTTGAGTACGTGACGAGAGTCTGCCAGCTGAAACTTCCAGCAACTCCAATCGCTGTCCGCCCTAGGGCCTGTTAACACTAATTCGTAATTCTGTGATATGCTGCGATGCATGGAGATCACCGAAGCGCAGTACCAGCATATTGCCTCCAGTCTTCCCCGGCAGCGCGGTAACGTGAAGCTGCCCAACCTGCAACTGCTAAA
>DATCCF010000289.1:0-16329 GCA_036511435.1 Terriglobales bacterium
TCCTGGCCATACTCACCGCCAAACGACAAGCGGCTGGACACGTTGTGGTCCTCGATGCCCACCAGGAAGAGGCCATTTCTGCTGTTTACCAGTACCGCCTCGGCATTTTTCCCAAACATCGTTTTCCTCAGGCGGTAAACCTTATTGAGCACAAACAACTTCATTTGTGGCGGCAGTAGGGCTGACATGCGCATTAAAGGATATCCTCGCCGCGGGGGCTCGCAGAGCTTGAAATTCAACACCGCAAAACCGGGAAGATTACGTGGCGGGCCTAGCTTAAAAGGACTATCGCCGACTGTTTATTACAGGCTTACGCCTTGCCCATTGCCGCCAGCAAGAGAAATGACAGTTCCACTGCCAGCGCGCAACTGTTCCGGTTCCAAGCGCGCATTCGAACCCTCACCCACCGGACTCGCGGCACCAGTCTCGACTGGTTGGCGAGCTCGGCTGTTGTCTTCAGGGTTCGCAAGGCCAAACGCCGACTGTGCTGGATGGTTTAAATCAGTGGGTTCGGCGTAGACTCCGCTCCGCGGCCGGGTTAGGGTAATCCCGATATTTTACTGGCGAACTTCTCCTCGACAACAGTATTAGACTTGGCGAGGGGCTTGCCATTGACGGTAAAATTCTCGAAGTTAACACCTTCAATGTCGCTTTCGTCGCTCGCCCCTTGCAACTGAATACGCACCTTGGGAGTCTGCGGTGACGTAGTCACCTGGATGTTGGAGAAGATAACGCCGCGGATCTTGCCTAGTGGCCGCGTCTTATCGATTGCGGCTTCCCACAGCGAATGTCGGATATACGCATACACCACATAACTGGCGGCACCGTAGTCGAAAAGATTGCCCGTGCGATCGATTCGGTTGCCTTGGTAACGGATGTTGCTCACCGTACCGCTGCCAGCAAGGTAGATACCTTGAGTCGCTCCTTGGCCCAGATCGTGGATCACATCGTTGTCGATGAACGTGACCGAGCTGATATCGGCCCCTATTTCGTTTCCGATGTTCATCGCGACACCGGTTTCGTTCCAGAGTCGATTCCCCCGCACGATCACATTCTTAACTGTATCGCTGTCGGTAACAACAGTACCAGTCCGGATCCTGGACTTGATGACAATCACATCGTCCACGGTGCGAATAAAACAGCCCTGCACGGTTACGTCACGACTGCTGTAGATATCGATCCCATCCGAGTTAGCCCGGTATCCGAGAATCTTCAAGTTCGTAACCGACACGCGGTCGGAGAATTGGATCGGCATGAACCAGCCGCCCGAATTCTTCAGGATAACGTCTTCCAGACTGATGTCTTTGCCATAGACAGACAGCAAAGACTTGCCGCCGCTCGGCGTGCCGTCGAGAATGCCGCGGCCGCGGAAGTTGATATTCGCCCCATACAGTTTGATCGCAGGCTCGGTGTACAACTTCGACGTTTGCTCATTGTAGGTGGAAACGATCCAAGGTGCGCCTTCACGAATCACGCTCCTGACCACGGCTCCCCCGGCGATGTAAACCGTCTGACCATCGTGAACGACCAGATTGTCCACCGTATGGATTCCGGGGCCGAAATAAAAAATCGTCTTGCCCGGGGGCACTTTCAGATTGGTCAGCTCGTGGGTTCCGGGAGCAAAGTAGAGAACCTTCGCATCCTGGGGGGAAGGAGCACCGGTCTCCATGGGATTAATGAAGATATGCAGCGTACGGACCAGCTGGTGATTCACTTCCAAGGTGAGATTTTGAGGTCCGTTCACTGTAAACCGCATAATGTTGCCTTGGATCTGCACCGGAATGGCAGGCGATCCAGGCAACAATCTCGCGGCGGTGACCGCGACAGCATAAGTCACCGTCACCTCGACACCGCCATTGGTATCGAAGTAAGCGAATCCCGCTGGCTCAAAGTTAACGCCGTATTGTGACTTGTCGCCCACCGCCTGAAGCCGAAGGGTCTTATCCTGCGGCGCGACCCGGAGCTGATATACCGGAACGTCGCGGCCTTCGACCTGTACCTTGAAGGCGCCCGAAAGTGGTTCGCCGGGCGGCGCAGGATAGATGGTCACCTTAGTCGCAGCCACGGCCGGCTGCGGAAGAAATAGAAATAATGCGACGCTGAGAACGAGACCGCTGAGCAACGAGACCAACCCAATCTTTCTCATCGGCATATGATAACCCCAAAGAGTATTTCCAACCACCTGAGTCCGAGAGATGCGGTCAGCAATGGGAAGGGTGGTCACCTACGTCCGCCGAATAATACGCAATGGCACACAGGTGAGGCTCGGCAAACATCATGTGGGACTTACCAACTGCGTATCCCAGACTCAAAAGCCACAGCGCCGCTCGCTCCTACAGGCTTGTGCGCTTCCATTCGTAACAGTGCGAGGCATTCTTCCTTCCAGAGGCGGCCAGATTCCGGGCACTTCCTGTGGATCAACGAGCTGGACCAGATCAACCGGAATTCCCGTTCTAGTCCCCAGTGGCCCTATACTATGACACTTGCTTGACGCCTCTCATATCGCAAAAAGAGTGACTCATAAATAGATAAACCAATCACATCTAAAGTGAGAAGGAGGAGGTTCCTACCAGTCAGACTATTCATTCCAAACCAGTACAGTATGCAAAATGCACACCAAGGATACAACACGATCCCGAGAGGTCTTCCCAATTTGACCGACCGCCACACCACGCCGCAGAGTAGCCCTTCAAAGAATACGAACAGCGGCGCAAACCAGCCTACATCCGCGAAAATATAGCCGAATGTTCCCGCCCAGATAGCGTTCTCTCCAAGGCCAGCTGGTCCCATTGCGCGAAATTCCGATTGCCAGTAATCCATGAAACTCGGCCAGCGCAACATATCCCTGAGAGGGATAACCATATTGAGCATATTAGTATAGCCGAGAAAACTAAAAAGATAGATTCCCCGTCCACCATAGGGATAACGCAGCCGGCCGCTCAGCAACGCTGAGAGTCTATTGTAAGAGGCAATGGTATATGTGAATACGTCTTTGGTCAGGTCCGTCGTTCCCCTGACGAAAGAAGCCAGCAGAAATAGTGTAAGCACGATAGACGCAAATATGACCCCGAACTTGACAAGGAATGTGCTGCCTGTCTCTCCACGAACACTCTTTCTCAGCAAATAAACTATCGCGATACCGGTGATCACCGGCATTAACTCACCGCGCGTCAGCGTGAGGATCGCGGTAAGAATCACGGACGCTGTGGCCAGATATTGTGCTATTTTGACCAGACGGCGCTGCCTAGCATGGATGTTGAGTTGGTCGCATCGCCACATCGCCCACCACACTATGCCCATTAAATAGATGCCCGCTAAGCCCAGTGATCTCTGAAATTGCAGCTCTGATTTGACCTCGGCGCCACCCTGCACCAGAAAAAGCAGGAACAGGTCCGGATTACCTCGTATAAGGATGATGTTTGATAATACCGAGAACACCAGCCCCAACGCTAAGGGGATCAAAAGGAAGGTTGCTGGTGACAGGCGGCTCACGGCCTTCTCATTGCTAAAGCCGGCAACGGGGAAAAGTAGATCGAGGAGCCAAACTCCAAGAAGAAAGGAAATGACACATAACGAATAGAAGGCTATCGCCGAAATATCCATAAACATGTAATCTGGTTCGTCCATGTAAAAGACATAGGCGCTTGGCGGAAATGAGCACGCCAGCAAAAAGATTGCATAAGACACCAGCGCCAGTCCATATGGCGACACTGCCTTCATCAGGAATGTTGCTGGCCCGTTGCTGCGCATCAAGGTGCCGCCTAGAAAGATCCTGACTGCTTGATGTTGCCAAACTGCGGACTGCGGCCAAGGAGGCTGCGGATGCTCCGCGTAACAGAGTCACAGTTGCGACTGCCAAGCGCATATCCCCCAAGACAGTAGAGGTGGAACATCGGGTATCGCGAGAAGCCCATCTTGCCGAGTGAACGATAAAGTTCTATGAATTCGCTCAACGGAAGATCAAGCTGGTCCCTGACGTACGGGTAAAAATAATTTGCATAGTCACGCATAACGTCATCAACGACATCGATGCCCTTCGTATTTCTCAGTTCCTTAACAATGGAGAGTACACCAGCGATCATTGTGACGCGTGTGAGGGGAGTGATGGTACCGGGTGTGTGTTTGCCCTGTTCAGCGGGGCTGTTCCCGAATTCGTACGGTTCGCTGCCGCGGCACAGAATCAGCACCTTTGGAGTAATAGCCGCATTCTTGACAGCTAGGACATTAGCAGTTAAATGCATTTGATAGAAGAGAGTGCCATCGAACTTGTCAGTAGCGGCGGTAACTGCAGTTTCACGGTGTACGACATAGCCTGAAATCACGCCCGACCGCCGGAAGCATGTTTTGATTGCCTCAGGCCCGGCAGAGAAGAAGCGTTCTTCGGTGAAATACCGAATCTCCTGATTTATGTTTTCCGGATCGCTATCGAACCATGCGTAGCTCCTCAATACGATGCCGACGTTTTCGTAGCGCGTAAGAACGTCTGCCACAGTCGCCAGAGCTCCAGGGCACATCAAATCGTCGTTGCCCATAAAAAAACAGAACTCGCCGTTGGCCTTTTCAACCAGATTGCGGATGTTAGCGTCGTAGCCGAGATTAGCTTTGTTGTCGTAGTAAAAGACCGTATCAGGATAGCGCTCAGCATATGCGCGGGCGATGACAGCAATTTGCGCCCGTTCGCGTGAACTGTCTTCGCAGATCACCACATTGAAGTTCTTGTAGTTTTGGGCAAAAATGGAGTCCAGCAATGGAGGCAGAAGCTGAGCTCGATTATAGGCAGGTATACAAACTGAGAATTGTGGCCTCTCCTGAGTCATGCTCGGTCCCAAGTGTGTGTCGCTGGATTAAAGCGCTTTATGAGCCTTGCCGGAATGCCGGCAACCATCGCTCCCGGTTGGACATCTTCCCGCACCACCGAATTGGCGCCAATGACAGCACCGTCCCCAATCGTGACCGGGCCTACGATAATCGCATTATCCCCGATCCAGACGTTCTCACCAATTAGGACCGGTCCGCCGCCTCCCAGCTTGCGATGGGCCGGCGGTTCGCTAGGTAAGCTATTCTCCACTCCTTTATAGAGACCGTGGCTATGGTCCGAGATGTATATGTGGCTGCCCATCAGCACATTCTTCTTGATGACGATCCGGTCGATGCACGAAATATGCACACCATCCGAAAAACGGACGGCATCCTCGATTCGGATTAGGGGCGCGAATCTCTGCTCGCCGTAGTGGGTGACAGCTTCGAGCCAAAAGCCGCTTTTCGCTCGAATATCTCTTCCGAACGAAATGTACTTAGCTCCGCGCACAAGACTTCCTCGCCCTAGTCGAAGGTCGGGAGCATGAAGGGCAAATCCCAGCACGAGGCCTTTGATTTCCAACAGTATGCGGCATAGAACCAGCCATAATGCCCATAAGAATGGATCTGCGGCAAAAGCCTCTCGCACAATTCCTGCGAATTTTGTCACGCGCATTTCCCTGCAACGCTAGACCATAGGATCAGGTTTAGCAGAAGCAACTCGCTGGCAGTTTCGGGCCCTAATTGGATATCGCCCAACTCCATTCTCCCTTCCATGCTTCTCAGCGTGAAGACATCCCAGGAACGCTTGCTCAGGTCTTATTGATCGTAATTGATCGTATTCAGCACTCATTGAGGGGCGTGGGTAGAGACAACAGGATGTCGCACCCTCCCGTTGAATCGATACCGTTTCGCCGAACCTAGCGGATAAGCGATGGCTTGGGGAGGGGGTGCGAACATCCTAGTCATGGCATTCTGTATACTCATATCGCCTGGATGACTACTCGCTGGCTGTTCATCAAGAACGCGGTTGCGAACCTCAGCAAAGGTAGTGCGGCTGGGATTGTGGCCCTGTTGTTGCCTCCTCTGCTGGTCCGTCATATGACCGCCACCGAGTACGGTGCCTGGGTCCTCGTCCTGCAAGCCACTGCCTATATCGGCTATCTCGATTTTGGGTTGCAAACAGCAATAGGCCGCTATGTCGCATATGCCACTGAAAAACACGATTACGAACAGCGTAATTCGGTTTTCAGCACAGCTTTCGCGGGACTCTTAGCCGCCGCCCTCCTAAGCTTGGTTCTATTACTTGGCGCCGTCGCCGCGGTGCGAATGGTTTTCCCCAGCATTCCAGCTGACACGATTCCCATGATGCGGTGGGCCTTGCTGATCCTGGGAGCTTCTTTTGTCCTGGGTCTCCCGGCGTCGGCTTGGTCTGGAGTTTTCGTTGGCTTGCAGCGTTACGAGATTCCGGCCCTGGTGATAGGCGGGGCGAGGCTGATCTCGGCTGTCGGCGTTGTCCTCGCGGCCTTTGCCGGTCGCTCGATCGTCGCGATGGCGGCCATTATGGCAATTACCAATGTCCTCTCCTACGGTGCCCAATATGCAGCTATGCGACGGATTGTCCCGGATGTCAAGTTCAGCAGGGAGCTAGTGCGACGCGCCACCGCCAACGAGCTTCTCGAATACTGCTTCGGCCTGACGGTCATGTCTTTTTCCATGCTGCTGGTCACCGGGTTTGACCTCATCCTGGTAGGCCGCTTCCAGTTCAGTGCAGTCACAGCATATTCGGTGGCGGCTGCCATGATTACGTTCGTTTCCGGAGCGTTGTCCGCTATCCTAAACGTCATGATGCCCCATGCGGCTGCGCTGCACGCTCGTCGGAATCCAGAGGAGTTGGGTCGGCTGGTCATAATCTCAACACAAGTGGCAGTTATTCTGCTGATATTCACGGGCATCCCACCACTGATTTACGCCGCGCCACTTCTAAAAGTCTGGATCGGCCAGCAATATGTGCACACGGGACAACCAATCTTAGTTGTCTTGTTGGTCGCGAATATCGTACGGCTCATCGGGCTTCCCTACGCAATCGTTCTTATTTCTGCGGGACAACAACGATTAATCAAGATCAGTCCATTGACCGAGGGGATCAGCAACCTGCTGGCAAGTGTCATACTGGGAGCGATGATGGGTGCTATCGGAGTCGCATTGGGTACGCTGGTCGGATCAATCTTCAGCATCGCGGCGCATGTTTTCTACAGCATGCCACGGACCCGCGCGGAAATCCGCTTCTCCCGGCGGGAGTACATCCTTTCTGCTGTCCTCACACCGCTGCTGGCTACGACACCACTCCTACTTTCGGCAGCACTTTGGATAAGCGGTCTATCGATCGTTGCTCGCCCGATTGTTTTTCTACCCGCGGTTGGATTGTCCCTTCTGGGCAGTGCACTTCTGCTCAGACGCTCCGGGGTGTTGCGAATTGGACGTGCCAAGCCCGCTCACAATTCGACGCTGGAGTAGGTAGCCGAAATCTGCTTCTGGTTACGCGTGACGATTGGCAACACGGAATGCAGCGGCGGTATCGATTGAACGGCGGAACATTCGACCGATCGTTCGATTTACCAGCAGGCGGCGCGGATCGTGGGAGTCCAGACTCTCATAACCAGCCTTGGCTAAAACCCATACGCATGCCAAGACAAGAGACACAAGCAATCCGAACACGATAAATAAAAGTCGCGGGGGCCAGGACTTGGCCTCGGGTACGACCGGCTCATCCAACACTTTTATCGAGGGAATTTCTTTTGCTTCCTCAACCTTTGCCAGTTCGTACCGTTTTGTCAGAACTTCATAGACAGCCTCGTCGATCTTGGCCCGACGGGCAAGGTCGTAATAGGTATTTCCAAGCAGTGGCAGCTGTTCGAGCGAGGGATACAGTTCGTCGCTTTTAGGCGTGGCATTGTCATCGGGCGGGCCGCCGGTATCTCCACTCATCCCGCGTAGCTTGTGGCGCAATTCAGCGGCTCGGGCCGAAGCCGCTCGCACCCGAGAGTTCTCGGGGCCGTAGATCTGCTCCAAGCCTTTCAGTTCGGTTTCCGCCGCGATGAGTTGCCCCTGCAGGGTCGAGGCAGCCTCGATCATGGCTTTACCCTGAATCTGCGGATCGAATGTCTTGTTCTTGCTGGAGAACTGGCTCAACCGCAGGGTTGCTGCATCAAGTTCCTGTTTGACGGACTGCAACCGTTCCTCCAGAAAGACCCGCTCGCGATGCGCTGAGGAAGTGGTCAGCTGGGAAACGCGGTTGTTAAGGTCCTCCACGTACGCTCGAGCCAACGTGGCCGCTCTCTGGGGACTCGAGTCCTCTACGGAAATCGTGATGATACCGCTCTTCTTATCTTCGGAAATGATCGTCCGCTTCTCGAGGATCTTGCGCGTGTCGTTGTATCGTTTCGCGGAATAGACTTTGCGCAGGTCGAACTGGTTGATGAGGTCGTCCTGGATGGTCCTGCTTCCTAGTATCCCCACCATAGTCGCCCCACTGGTGCGCAGCCCGAGCGCATCGCCCGCTACTGCTCCAATTGCGTCGCCTGCTTTCGCGGTCAAGGCTCCGAGCATCGCGGCGTTCATATTGGACTGATCGGGCGGCATCAGTCGGGTTACCGCTTCATATCGTTTGGGAATCGAGAACGCTATGGCTGTCGAAATCGCCAGTCCCGCAATGACCAGCGTAAGTAGGGTGCGTCGATTGTGGCCGATAAGATCCAGCAACGACAGCATCCTCTCTGCGGGGGTCTGTGGCTGTACAGCACCGGGTTCGTGACTCGATGGCGCCGAACTTTGCAGCTCGAAAGTCGAAGATTCATTCACAAGAGTGTCTGCCAAATCGAAGTTTTGTACCCACTCCAAAGGAGCCGTGTGCCGCGCTCTATGGAGTCGCTGCCTGGGAGTGATCAGGCCGGCCTTTTACGGGATTGTGCGCTGGCCAGAAGGTTACCTGCAATCCTACGGTCATGTTCTTGTTCGGAACGGGACTGACCAAGGGGAAATTCCATCGTTCATATTGGGCCACCGCGGACACCTGAATGTCGCGTCGTAGTAGCCAGTCCACGGTTGTCGACACGTCCGTGAGTCCGCCGCCTTCGAGGAAAACCTTGTCATTCCACTGTCGCCGATACGCCACTTGAATTTTGTTCTGCGCCGAAAACCAATAGGTGCTCCACGCCTGGATAGCATCTCCTTGTCGACCCACCCAGCTACCGATGATCTGGCCGTAGGTGCGGTAGCCATCCGCGTAGCGTTCGTTGAAGTAGTACGGGCCGACTCCGGGATAGCCGGGAATATTAGTATAGATGCCCTCAACGCGCAAATCGAGATTCGGCAATTTCGGCAATTGTGGAAAGTAGAGTCCCGGGTTCCATGCCGAAACAGTAGGATACGCGATTGGATTGGGCTCATCGTTGGCCATGCCGTCCGCATATAGCACGAGCCAGTTGCGGAGACCAGGAATGCGATAGGAGAAGTTAATTCCGTTGAATCGTTTTCCGGGATCGACCGCCTGAGCGTTTCCACGGGTGGAGAACGTGTGCAGCCAGGTGGCAAGCGTCGCCGGCCGCCCCTGGCCTGCGAACATTACCGTAAGGGTGACCCCAATTTCGAAATTCGGAGTCATCTTCAGACCCAGCTTGTCACCCCAGGTGTAGGGCTGCGGGTTCACGGTCCGATACCCATTTCCGACGAGGGGGAACTCAGGGTATGGGCCACGAAGAAAGTAGTAGCCACCCACCCGCCCGACGAAGAATTGATTTCGAATTTTGCCCAGCCAAGCAAGCAACCCAGGAAGCTGGAACGGAGTGACTCGGCCGAAACGCAGCATCGGCATCGCTTGCGCATTGTTCGACCACATCAGCGAACTGCCGTAATCAGGTCCCCACCACGCGCTTTGCTGCCCGAACGAAACCTGCCAGTTAGCGATGTTCAAAGCAACGTAAGCTTCGATCGGCCGGAACTGATTCGCGGACGGAAAGGCCGGTACCGAGTTCAGAGGAAGCTGGTCGGCATTGGCAATGGCCTGTTGCGTTGCCGGACTGTAGCTCGCGATTGCGGCGGAGTGTTGGTATTCTCCCTGGACGTAGAAGGCGACCGGCCCAGCCTCGGCACGCCCTGAAAATCCGAGAATCCCATTCAGCCCTTGCCCGTAGGGACGTCCATAGTCATCGTAGATAGTTTGAGCAAAGTGGAAGCTGTCACGCAGCGGCCTGCCGCTGATCTGGGTGGCGCGCGCGTACACCGATTGAAGTTCGATCCCGACATTTGCGGCGCCCTCCAGCTTTGCGAGTTCCACGGCAAATTCCGTGCGCAAGGCGGCAATGGCCCGCGCGGACTCGTTGTTCGAAACTTCTGGATAGCCCGCCTCTTCCTGCGCTTCCAGCGTCAGTCTCGCGCACTCCATCCGAGCCATCGGACGAATGGCTTGCACGAGGGTCGGAAGGTAACCCAACGCTTCCAGGCGATCGAGAGCGGGATACACCCAACTGTCAAGAGGCACAAAGGTCGATCCCATGTAACTGGGATCGCGCCCTTCATCGTCGGGATCCTTCTCGAATGTACCCCAATTGGAGGCATCGATTTCATGACCGGCGCTGTGCGCGCGATAGATCTGCTGGCCAAGATACCATCCCAGAGCGCTGCCTAGAACAGCGTCAGCAACCCAATGTTTGTGCCCAACAACACGGGCGGCGCTAACTGCACCGGCGGTTCCGTAAGCCAGCAGCTGGGTAAGCGGCCCGGGATACTCGTGAGCGATGACGCTCGCCGCTGCCCAACTTACGGCCGATGTGTCGGAAGGAAAGGAATCGCCAGCTTGAAAGAACCTGCCGCGGCCGTCTCCCACGAAGGGGCGCACCCGGCCAGCAATGTATTTGAACGCGGTAGCGTCGATATAGGCGTCCATGGCCGCCTCTCCAGCGAGAAAACCGGTCTCGCGCTGGTGTTCGTTCTGATGGATCTGGCCCCACAGAAATAGCCCGCCACCTGCACCCAGCAGGGCTGCCATGCCTGCGTTCGACGCAGTTGCGGCCCGGCTGATAGTAGAGGTGCCCTTGGGAAGATGGGCCTCTGTAGCTGTATCGCTGCCAACCAAAACGGCGCTGGCGAAAGTCGCCGGTACCAGGAAGCTTAGACCGCCGGTTCGCATTCGGAATGGATTCGTCCAGAACGCTTCCTGGTCCTCCAGGAGATTTTTCGGGAGGGAGCCAAGGGTCACATGAGTTTCGCCGTCATCGATTGCCATCGAGGTTGACGGGTAGTTATCCGGTGGAGACTTCTGGGGAGGGGACTGCGCCTGCGCGTGAACGGCGATCAAAGCAGACCACACTGCCAAACCAACCAAGGTAGGGGTACGTCGCGATCCCAGGATCATCTAGAAGCGCACCGCAACGGCAGCAGCAACGGCAAGGCTGCTAAGCAATTGTGCCGTTTCCAGAGTAGTCTTCCAAGCCGACGATCCACCCAGGGCCTTTTCCGGAACTACCAGAATGTCTCCAGGACGCATCCTCGTACTTAGCACGCTGCCCTTGAACCATCCTGCGCCTACGCCACCCGGCGATACCACCGAACCATTGGCCCGAATGATGTAGATGCCTTTCTTAAGCGCCATCTCGGTGGTATTTCCTGCCTGTCGCAAGTACCATTCCGCTTCCTTGCCGGGCATCCAACTGATGGCCGACGGGTTATAAACCTGGCCGTTTACCACGACAAAATTGGGCTTCTTGGGAACGGTAATCACATCTCCATCCCGTACCTGAATATCGGCTGGCGTGTTCTCCCATTGGGATATGTCGCCGGTAATGTTAATTACGAGGCGGCCCGAGACCTCCTGGCTGCGCAGTCGGCTGATGGTCTGCAATTGCTGCTGCTGGACAGCCTGCAACAGAGCGGCCTGGTCCTGTCCTGTGCTGGTCGGGGCTACGTGCACCGTCGCTGTTGTAGCTTCAATTCGACGGATCAGTTCCTGTTTACCCTTTTCAGCCAAACGGCGTACCTCCACTCTATCCAAGACAGCACCTTGGGGATACGCGGCGCTACTGAAACCTCCCACTCGCTTGAGAAGCGTACTGAGATGTTCCCCTTCCGTAAGACCGTAGCTCCCGGGATACATCACTTCACCGTTGACTGCGGCGTGTTGTCCAATTTCACTCCAACCAGGAATCTGAAGAATCGTAAGAATATCGCCGGGCTTGAGGCGTACATCAGAGGCCGCATCGCCTGCCATGGCGGCGCCAATCTTGACCGACTGTTCACCCGTTACGACTTGGGTGCCGTTCTCAATCACATAGCTAGCCAGGGTGGCCGCTTCCTTGTAGGCGCTTCGTCTGAAGCCACCCGCCATTTCCACCAGGGCTGCGGCTGTCATTCCGCTGCTCATCGGAAATTCGCCCGGACGAAGCACCTCGCCATAGATCTTTACTCTAGGAGCGTCTACCTCATAGCGCCCGAAGATGCGCACCGTATCGAACTGCTGTAGCGTCACCGTCTCGTCTCCGGCGAGAGCACTGGGCAAATCGATCGCGATCGTCTGCGGCCTGAAATCCGGAGGCTGCAAGCGAATGATCTCTGCGTGGTTGGCCGGCTCGGGTAGTACTTCCTGATACGAGTGGACGAGGTCCGTGACCTTCATTCCCTCCTTGAACGGATAGGTGCCAGGCCGATACACGTGCCCCTGCAGATACACCGACCTGTCGCTGTAAGGAAGAATCGGAGCCACCCAGACCCGGTCACCGTCCTGTACCCGGAAAGGCCCAATCGTCTTGCTTAGAGATTGCTGGTCCGCTCCTGGCGACATCTTGACACTGACCATCACCCGTTTTTCATGAGCTTCGATTCTTTCCACCTTGATTTCGCCCAGGGATGCGGAAACCGACACACCACCGGCCATATCAATCACGTCGGCAAGCTGCGTCTCGCCTTTCAATTCATAGATGGCGGGCCGCCGAACCATACCTGCGACCGCCACCAGGGGACCCACAGGTGGGACAAGGATGGAGTCGCCTGGCTGCAGATACTCAATCGATTTTCGTACGCCACGAATCAGCAGATCGTAGAGGTCCATTTCGCTCACCAACTGGTCTCCACGGTAATGCTTCACGATGCGCAGAGATCCGGTCGGCGTCGGTCCTCCCGCTGCATACAGCGCGTTGAGCGGAGTGGACAAGGAGCTTATGTCGTAGGCTCCCGGCCGCTGCACGTCTCCCACGACGTACACTCGCACGGAACGCAAACGCGTAACGGACAAATCGACGCGGGCATTGTGGAACTGTGGTTCCAGTACGCTCTGGACGATTTTCTGCGCTTGTATCAGGGTTAGACCCGCCACCACGACCGGACCGGCGTCGGGAAGAGAGATACGTCCTTCACGATCTACCGGCCGAGTCAACCGTTGCGACACTCCTCCCCAGATATCGACCGTCACCGTGTCTCCCGGCCCCAATACATATTCCGGCCCGGCGGGGAGATCCATAGGGAAATTTCTCAGCCCAACAACGTCGGCCCGAAAGATTTCGGAGCCGAACCGCCTAAGGTTCTTGGGCTGCTCTGGGAATTGGGTGTACAGGTCCTTGGCAGAAGGGAGGCTGGGATACGGATTGTCCTGTGGGATGGTTTTCGGGTTCAGCGCAGAGTCGTCATAGGGTGGCGGGAGAACACCCATTGGCGGTCTCTCCGACGGTCGCTTACTTGTCGGCCCGCGAAGTTCTGTCGCGCCGGTTTCGCCGGGCTCTCTTGCTAATTGGGCGCGGGATTCACTGCTCGGCGGCCGTCCTAATTGGGCGCGGGATTCACCGCTGGGCGCCTCTCCTTGACCGATAAGAGTCTGTGCCACGTCTTCGGAAAGGTAGCCCTGCTCAACCAGCCACCGAACCGCTTCAGTTCTGAAGGCTGCATCGGTCTGCAAACGGTCGTACAGCTCCTCGTCCGAAACCGACTGTTCGTCGATCAGGCTCCCTTCGGCACGCAATCGCTCAACCAGCAATAACTTCAGCTGCTCGACTACTTCCGGATGGCTCTGCACAAACTGTCGCAATGCTGCATTGCTGTCGCTCGCCCCCGCTCGGGTGGGCTTTTGTGCGCTTGCGGGACTTGAACCGCTCGGGGCCGCCGAAGGAGTTTGGTCCGTACTTTGTCCGAACCCTTCTGCGGCCAGGAAGCAACAGAACAGAATCGTAACGTAGAAACTTTGCTTTCGGAAAAGCCGATTCATCGTGCGCACTTCTCGTGTCCCTCAGTTAAACCATGTGGCTGTGACAAAGAGGAATTGTCGCCTACGGGTTGGGCCGAACAACCAGCTAGCAAGCAGCTTGTTCCTCGGGTATTTGCGGCAATAGGCGTTCAGCCACAAGCGGGCATAGGCTCGTGCCGTCACTTTGGCGTTCCCAGGCAGATCTGTGATTCGGCGAGATGTTTCTTTGCCGGCAAAGAGCTGGTAGAAAGAGTGATGGGTACTCGGTAGCGGTTGCCAAGCCCAGCGTTGGTACAGAAGGTCCGAAATCGCGGACCATACCTTTCGCTGTGCAGCGGCCGGGTTGGGCGGTAATGATGTCGAAGATGACAGCCGGTACTCTGACTTGGGGGAGAGCGATGACGTTATTAGTATGCGTTCCTGCCGAATATGCCGAACCACAAAGTGAGGCATATGATGCGGATGTCAAACCAAAAGCTCCAGTTCTGCAAGTAATAAAGATCACATTCTATACGCTTGCGAATCGACGTGTCGCCTCTCCATCCATTTACCTGGGCCCAGCCAGTAATACCGACCTTCATGCGATGGCGTGTGTTGTAATATGAAATCTCTTTCAAGAACTCATTGACAAAGAAGGGGCGCTCTGGGCGAGGCCCGACAACGCTCATGTTGCCTTTTAGAACATTGAAGAACTGGGGCAGTTCATCCAGGCTAGTCCGTCTCAGGAAAGAACCGATGAGGGTGCGCCGCGGATCGTCTTGCACTGTCCACATCGTATCGCTCTTCGAAGCGTGTTCCACCTTCATCGTACGGAGCTTATACATGACGAAGGGCCTTCCGTTGAGCCCGACGCGCTCCTGGCGAAACAAAACCGGGCCACGTGAAGAGATCTTGATCAGCAAGGCGATCGCTAGCATGAGAGGGGCCGTCAAAATAAGGGCACAAATTGAGAAAACCATGTCGAAGGCGCGTTTCGATAAGGCATAGTAAAGCGACTCCGCTGGTGCAGTTCGCAGGTCGAGCAGATGCAGGCGGCCAAATTGAAAGAGCCTCTCTCTAACCAAGGGAATGTCGCCGGTATCGATCACGACGTGAATCGGAGCACACAGCACCTGGAGTGAACGGACGAGAGTAGACAGAGTGGAGAGCCGATCGGCGGGAAGAGCCATCACCACGTCATCTACCCGCAAATTCATGCCCTCCGCAAGCGTCTCCAGATCGAAGACGGGAACATCGTTGACGGCAACATCTTGTCCCGGCAACCGGATATGCCCTACGATCTCAGCCGGAGCGAAGGGAACACTTGCCAGCTGTCTTGCGATGTGACAGGCATAAGCATCGGCGCCTACCACCAGAACGGAAAGTGGACGGCGTGGCCGGTCCGCACTCCACAATAAAAGGCGAAACGCCGTTCGAATCAATACTGTGCCCGCGAACAGCGCGATTGCTGTAGCTGTGAAAAAGATGCGCGATAGGTCGTGGCCACGATAGAAGAAAAGGAAACCGAGCTGAAATATGCAGGTGGCCATGCAGGCTGCTACGGCCTTGTGGACACCTGTATATTCCCGGAAAAACTCTTCGATACTGCATAACCGATAGTGCTCCACCGCGAGAATCCACGCCAAACTCGTGAAGGCCAGTAGAGCCACATAGAATGATCGGTCGTACGCAAACGGAGAAAATCCAAGTTGGTCGGAACGGAAGCGTATGTAAGCGCCAACGAGGAACGCAAACAGCGGAAGCGGGTAGCAGCAAAGGCGGATGAAAAAGCGATAGTAGCTGAGACGCAGAATCATGGCCGGAACTCCTTGGGGACGCTCAACGATACCAATCGAGTGCAGGCAGATGAAGAATGGCTAAGCATTATCACCTAATTCATATCGGCTCTGTGCAGGAATCTGAACAGCCCCGCATTTTTGCTGACTGTCGCTTTCCGAGGTTTCTGGAACCATGGCGCGCATCTTAAGACCAAGAAGCAGCTTAACTCCAATGTTTATCGGCTTTTCAGTAAGATCTTTGCCAATCAGGGCTAGGGAGTAATTCGTTAGCAGAGCCAGCCTCGACAGTCCGGCTGGGAGTAGGCTGAGCGGTAAGCCAACAGCACTTCGTCGAACCTGGCCGTGGGTTTTGAGTTGCGGTTTCGACCGCCCGAGCAAATCGTGTTTCGTACCATCAAAGGCAGTTAACCAATCATTGAATCAGCAGCTTAGCTGTCGATGCTCCCAGGCCGAGTCCGGCCACTCCCAAGATGCTTCTTCAGATTGCGGGTAAGTTCACCCATCCGAGTGCCACTCCAAGAGCGAGGC
>DATCCF010000290.1:0-9527 GCA_036511435.1 Terriglobales bacterium
TTTAGCAGTTGCAGGTTGGGCAGCTTCACGTTACCGCGCTGCCGGGGAAGACTGGAGGCAATATGCTGGTACTGCGCTTCGGTGATCTCCATGCATCGCAGCATATCACAGAATTACGAATTAGTGTTAACAGGCCCTAGGCTGGTTTAATCAATTTCTTAAGCTGGTGGTTGAAGTCGAGGGAAGCCGCGCTGGATGCGGCCTGTTCTGAATGTCCTCATCCGGTGCATTTGCAATGTCCGATAACAGATATTATGTTAAGTACAAGATTATCCCAGTTAAAATAGGCCTTCGGATACTGATCACGGATTAAATGAAAAATCAGAAAGCCCAATCCGCAGCCAAACGCCCCCCTAGGCCAATAGGCACTGGAAAGGGCGACTTCGTAGTCCCCGACGATTTCAACGATCCGCTTCCCAAAGAAATCGAGGATGAGTTCTACAAGGTAGACCGCCTTCTAGAGGACTCCCTCCGTGCTCTCCGTGCGGCTGCGGCAAAAAAGACACCTTCACGCGGTCGCCGTTAGCAACTGCTCCAGATCCTCCCGGAACCGCCGCAAGGCCTCCAGCCGCTCTTGGGTGGCCTCCACGATCTCGGACTTGGCTTGGAAGACTTGGCGGCCGTCCTTCTCCACGAGCACGCCGAGCACTTCCCCCATTCGCCATCCGGGCGTTCCGATCATCTGAAGGCCAACCGGCGTGGCCCTCAGCAGCGCGATGCAGCCGTCGCGAACCACACCGATGGAATTGGGATAGCGCTCGAAGGTTTGCAGCTCAAAACCGGCGAGATAGATGCGTTGCAGTTGCTCAGCGGCATCGGGCATGGCTACATCTTGTAGCGGCCCAGGTCGTCTTCGCCGAGGTTCTCCAGCCATTTGCGGAGTTCGTCGTTGTTGACGCGGTCGCTCGCCGCGTTGGCCTGCTTGCTGGACTTGAGCACCTCATCCTCGACGAAGATCGGGCAGTCCATGCGCAGCGCCAGCGCCAGCGCGTCGGAAGGGCGAGAATCGATGCTGATGGCCTGCCCTTCGCGCTCCAGCCAGATGACGGCGAAGAAGGTATCATCGCGCAGCTCGGTCACGACCACCTTTTGGACGGTGGTCTCCAGCCCGACGAGGAGGTTCTTCAGCAAGTCATGGGTCATGGGGCGTGGAGTTGTGACCTTCTCAATTTCGAGGGCGATGGCATTGGCCTCATACACGCCCACCCAGATCGGCAGGACGGTATCGCTCCCCTGGTCCTTCAGGATCACGATGGGCATGTTGGTCACGGGATCCATCATCAGCCCGCGAATCTTCATTTCGACTTCCATCATGGTTCCCTCCCAGGGTCCTGCCTCTTAATACTCCGCATTGCGTACAAAACGCAAACACTTTCTGGATTCTTAGACGGCCATCTCGCCCAATAGGCTGTTGGGAAATGTCTGCGTAACTTGCACTCGAACATATTCTCCGATGCCGGGCGCCGGCTTATTGTTGACCACGAAGTTGAGCGTCTTGTTCTGCGAGGTGCGGCCAGTGATCTGTCCACGGGCCGGGTTCTTCCCTTCCACCATGACTTCAATAATCTGCTCTAAATGCCTGTTATAGCTAGACCTCTGCAATTCTCGCTGATGTTCCTGCAGGATCTGCAAGCGGCACGATTTCTCGGCCTCGGGAATGGAGTCGGCGTACTGCAGCGCGGGCGTGTTCGGCCTGGGCGAGTACTTGAAGGAAAAAACGCCATCGTAACCGACTTCGTCGAGCAAGCTCAGAGTCTCGCGAAATTCGGCTTCGGTCTCGCCCGGGAAACCGACGATCACGTCGGTCGTAATACTGATCTCCTTGTTGCGGGTGGACTTGATCCAGGCGATTCGCTCCAGGTATTCCTCGCGGGAGTAATCGCGGAACATGGACGCCAGTACGCGCGACGAGCCGCTCTGGACCGGCAGATGTACGTGGTCGCAGAGCGTCGGAACGGCATCAATCGCGTCGATGATGTCCTTGGTGAAGTCTCGTGGATGCGAGGTCGTGAAGCGAACCCGGCGGATGCCTGGCAGTTCCCCGACAGCCGACAACAACTCAGCAAAACTCTTTTTCCCAGCAGGATCGCGGTAAGAATTCACATTTTGGCCGAGCAGTTGAATGTCGGTGTAGCCGGCATCGGCCATGCGTCTGGCTTCGTCAAGGACCGACTGCGAAGTACGGCTGCGCTCCTTGCCGCGAGTGTACGGCACCACACAATAGGCGCAGAACTTATCGCAGCCTTCAATGATGGTGATGTATCCCCGGTGCGGATTGGTGCGGGCGGTGAATTCGGTCTCGAAAGTCTGGTCGGTCTGGCGATCGTCGAGCCCGGTGACGCGATCGGCCCCGGCCTCGATCTGGATCAGCATGGCCGGCAAGTTGCGGTAGGAAGCCGAGCCGGCAACCAGGGAAACGTAGGGCGCACGCTCGAAGATCTTTTCGCCCTCCTGCTGGGCGACGCAGCCGAGAACGGCGAAGCGCTTCCCTTCCTTGTGCAGCTTTTTGAAATCGGCCAGCCGATGAAAGACCTTCTGCTCGGCCTTGTCGCGGATGGAGCAGGTGTTGTAGACGATCAAGTCCGCATCTTCTTCGCGATGCACTTGCGCGTAACCCTCCGAGATGAGCGTGCCCACGACTTTTTCGGAGTCGTGGAAGTTCATCTGGCAGCCGAAGGTCTCGATGTAAAACGTCTTTTGCTGGGAACTCACAAGCACCAGTATAGCGGGAAATACGAGGAGTATTCACCACAGAGACACGAGAGACACAGAGGAAATCAATGGATTTCGTTCGTTTATGCCTTCGTTGTGAAAGACCCTGGACGTTCACCAGAAGAAAGATACGAAGAAGAATTCAAGAATCCATTTCCTCTGTGTCTCTGTGCCTCTGTGGTGAAAGAATCCGCGGACGTTCTTACTTACCGAGCAGCTTCTCGATTTGCGGTTCGATTGCCGTCGGCGGCGTGGTCGGCGCGTAGCGCTCGATGACCTTTCCCTTTTTGTCCACCAGGAACTTGGTGAAGTTCCACTTGATGCTATCGCCCAGCAAGCCACCCTTCTCGCTCTTCAGCAACTTGAAGACCGGGTGTGCCTCGTCCCCGTTGACGTCGATCTTCGAGAACAGCGGGAAGTCCACGCCGTAATTGACCTGGCAGAACGATTTGATCTCCTCATCGGAGCCGGGCTCCTGATGACCGAACTGGTCGCAGGGGAAGCCGAGCACCTCCAGGCCGCGGTCCTTGTACTTGGCATAGAGCGATTGCAGCCCTTCGTATTGCGGAGTGAACCCGCACTTGCTGGCGGTGTTGACGATGAGCAGGACCTTGCCCTTGTAATCGGCGAGTTTCTTGTTTCGGCCGTTGTTCAGCTTGGCGGATAGATCGTACAGCTGCATGCGTTCGCTCCTCCCAAAGGACGAATCCGAGCGGGCTTAGGAATGCTGTCCGCGCAATCGCGACACTCCGGAGGCGATGGCGTTGATTGCCACGAACAGTGCAGCTAACCCTACAGCAATCTTCCAATCGCCGGGAACGGGCTTAGGCATTGCGTGGGTGAGGTCTACACCGATAGCAGCAATCGTGTATGTCGCTGCCGGTACCGCGACCCCATACAAAAGCACTTGCCAGAAACGTTTCCACCCCCTGATAGAGGTCTGTGTGTATTGCATAGCCTTGTGGAACCGGACGAAACCGACCGCAGTGAGGGATACCGCTAGGTAAAAAACAAGAGGGATAATTGGCAATAGAATCCACCCCGCGAGCACACTGAACCATAACGAAGGGTGCCAAGCAAAAGAAAGGATAGCAAGCAGGGCAATGGCACCAGCATAAACGATCATGATGGCAGAGCAGAAAAATGCCTCATACACCAGTGGGGTTATCCAGAGGTAATGCGGCCATCGAACCCCAAAGATAGTTGCTTTGTCGTGACCAGCGTCGAGGTCCTTATCTGGGGAATAGATTCTCTTCCCTATAAATCCCCCGACCCAACCAGCGAGAATTATCAACGCGAGTCTCAGGAAAATGCCAAATAAGAACCAATTGTCCAGAGCATCTTCTTGGACAAGCGGGAACTTTGAAAAGGACGGGTTTCCACTGACAACCGAAGCGAATAGCAAGTATCCCAGTAGAAGGATCCAGGGCGAATTCGAGAGGACACCTGCGAGAATCCCTCTCCGTCTTGCGAGAAATCCGGCTACTATCGCGCAAATGAATCCCGTAACGATCAGCACAGCCGAACGAAGCAAATCAGAGGAATCGTATTTAGCGTACGCAGCTTGCCGATCAACCCCGCTAACCATTGAAATGATAGCCGGAATGGTATAAGACGCCGCTTTTTGAACGTAGAGGGCGGACAGGAAGGCGAATAGAGCAGCACCAGCAATTCTCCTCCCGGAAGTCGCAGCGACCGGGTGGCTGCGCTCCTTAGTGCCGGAGGCGCCATCCGCAAGAATTCCGTCTTCGTCTTCAACCGCCCAGCCTAGTTCCTTATTTTCCCAATCCATGTCAGGCGCTCTGCGCAAGTCTCACGGGCCTCAAGTGACCCCTCAGTTTCAGGTAGCGTCCCGCAGAGAAACTTCACATCGGTGCGCGTCGAAGGCTGCCCGCGCAGCCTCCTCGGGTTGCTGGTCCCTCGAGTATTGAACCGAAGCCCCCCAACCGCAGCCAAGACACCTACAGGCAATGACCGGTGCATTTATCGCGGGCGGGTGGCAAAAGAGCTCACGGCGTTTACTTTCCATCCTTATATGCTGCCACATTGGGCGAGCGTCGCCAACCTGAAACTAAAGCATCCATGCGCCTCGCACTCAATAAGCCTTCGCGATCACAACCCGCCGGTCGACCGGCTCGCCGGTGACAATGCATTTGCCCGGTCCGTCATATTCATCCACCAGGGGGATGCAGCGAATCGTGGCCTTGAACTCCTTGATGCGGGCATCGCATCGGGGATCGTCCCTCAGATGCGCCATCACAAACTTGCCACCGCCCTTTTCTGCGGTGACATCCTTGAGAATGGATTCCACCTCTTCAATGGAGTTCGCCAACACCGTGTTGGACTTCAGACGTTGCTTGGCCACGTCGTGCATGCTCTGCTGCATCTCCGCCAGCACGACCGGCAATTTGGCGGCGACTTCGGACTGCGGCATCGGTTCCTTGACTCCGGTGTCACGCCGCTTCAACACGATGCTGCCGGACGCCAAATCGCGCGGCCCCAGTTCGAGAACGACCGGCACACCACGACGCTCCCAGTGAAAGAACTTTGCGCCGGGCGACTGTCCTTCGCGGTCATCCAATTTCGCGCCCAGATCTTTCGCGATTCGGTGCGACGCTTCGAGCACCTTTTCCCTCTCTTCATCTTTGCGGTAAATCGGGACCAGCACCGCTTTGGTCGGCGCGAGCTTGGGTGGGAGCACCAGGCCCTTGTCGTCGGAGTGGCTCATGATCAGCCCGCCAATCAGCCGCGTGCTGACGCCCCAACTGGTTTGCCAGACGTAGTCGAGTTGCCCTTCCTTGCTTTGAAATTGCACATTGAAGGCTTTGCCGAAATTCTGGCCCAGGTCGTGACTAGTGCCGGACTGCAAGGCAAAGCCATTCTGCATCATGGCCTCAATGCTGTAGGTTTGCAGCGCTCCGGCGAACTTCTCCGATTGCGTTTTCAGGCCCTTGATCACAGGCATGGCCATCACATCCTCGGCGACTTCGGCGTACACGTCCAACATGCGGAAGACTTCCTGCGCGGCTTCCTCGTGATTGGAGTGCGCGGTGTGACCCTCCTGCCAGAGAAACTCTGTGGTGCGGAGGAACATGCGGGTGCGCAGCTCCCAGCGGATGATGTTGGCCCACTGATTGACCAGCATCGGCAGGTCGCGCCAGCTCTTGATCCACTTGGCGAAAAAGTGGCCGATGATCGTCTCGGAAGTCGGACGAATGACGTAAGGCTCGTCCAGTTGTTTGCCACCGGCCATGGTGACGACCGCCAACTCCGGCGAGAAGCCTTCCACGTGCTCCGCTTCCTTGTGCATAAAACTTTGCGGGATCAGCAACGGAAAGTACATGTTCTGATGCCCCGTGGCTTTGAAGCGGTCGTCGAGTTCGCGCTGTATCAGCTCCCAGACAGCGTAGCCGTTGGCCTTGATGACCATGCAGCCCTTGACAATTTCAGCGGGCTCGGCCATGTCGCCTTGCAGAACGACGTCTTGATACCAGGTAGCAAAATCCTGAGTGCGGGCAGTAATCGGAGATTCGGCCATAGAGATGAGTGCTTTTCGTTCCTATCTGTCGAGGTGAATGCTTCGTCTTAGATTATGACAGGTGGAGTGTTTTTCACCACGGAGGACACGGAGAGCACGGAGGAATACACGAGAAAAAAGGAAGAGTGCCCCAGACGGTGCCAGTTTGGGGACTAATCAGTCATTTCGTTCCGTTCTTCACCAGCTTCAGAAATTCTTCGTGGACGCGCCTATCGTCCGACAGTTCCGGATGGAAGGTCGCGGCCATCACACTTCCCTTCCGCACCAGCACGGGATCGTCGCCCCGTTTCGCCAGGACTTCCACTCCTTCGCCAACCCTTTCGATGCGCGGCGCGCGAATGAACACCATCTCCAGCGGGCCGCCGCCGAGCGCACTGGCAGCTTCGACGATGGTGGAATCGATCTGGCGTCCGTAGGCGTTGCGGCGAATCGTTATGTCGATGGCATTCAGGCCAGGCTGATGAGGGTTCTCGACTTCCTTGGCCAGCATGATCGCGCCGGCACAAGTGCCGAACGTAGGCTTGGTGTGCACAAAGTCGCCTAGCTTTTGGAAAGTTTCCTGCCCGAGCAGCTTCAGGAAGGTACTCGACTCGCCCCCCGGAATGATCAGGCCGTCGATCTCGTCGAACTGCTCGGGCTTGCGCACCAGTACAACTTCCGCGCCCAGTTCTTCCAGGCGGCGGCGATGGGCATCGAAATCGCCCTGTAAGGCCAGAACACCGATTTTCATACGGACGCTATTCGCTCTTCGCCGTTCGCTCTTCGCTTAAGGCGCAACCAAGGAGATGACTCACAACCCTATTTTCGATGCTGCGCTCAAACAGAAAGGCGCAGCCGACGCCGCGCCTTGATTCCAATCACAAGCGAAAAGCGAATGGCGAAAAGCGGCCTTTCTACCATCCCCGCGTCTGTAGCAGATCTTTTTCCGCGATGGTGCCGACAGCCAATCCCTTCATCGCGCCTGTCATCTGCTCGCTGACTTCGGCCAGCACCTTGGGATCGTCGTAGTGCGTGGTCGCCATCACAATGGCGCGCGCGCGCGATTCGGCTTCTTCGCGCTCTGCCTTGACGCTGAGGTCGAGCGGCGTTGCTCCGCCTTTCATGAAGATGCCCGAACCCACGAACACAGCTTCGGCTCCGAGTTGCATCATCATAGAGGCGTCCGCCGGAGTGGCGATTCCGCCCGCGGAGAAATTCGGCACCGGCAACTTCCCTGCCTTGGCGACTATGCGCACCAACTCGTACGGCGCTTGGTGGTTCTTGGCTGCGGCAAAAAGCTCTTCTTCGCTCATCACCGTAAGTTGACGCATTTCTTTAACTATTTGCCGCATGTGCTTGACAGCATGAATGACATCGCCCGTTCCAGCCTCGCCCTTGGTGCGGATCAGGGCTGCACCCTCGGCGATCCGCCGTAAAGCCTCCCCCAAATTGCGCGCCCCGCAAACGAACGGAGTCTTGAACGCGTGCTTGTTCACATGATGCTCTTCGTCGGCGGGAGTCAATACTTCCGACTCGTCAATGTAGTCCACGCCCAGCTCCTGCAATATCTGCGCCTCGGCGAAGTGTCCGATGCGGCATTTCGCCATAACCGGGATCGACACTGTGGCCATGATCTGCCGAATCAGCTTGGGATTGGCCATGCGCGAGACGCCGCCCTCGGCGCGGATGATGGCAGGCACGCGCTCCAGCGCCATGACCGCAACCGCACCCGCCTTCTCGGCCACGTCGGCCTGCTCAGCGCTCATCACGTCCATGATGACGCCGCGCTTAAACATCTCGGCTAGCCCGGTCTTCAGGCGCAAGGTGGTATTGTTGTTGCCGTTGTTCTCTGACATAAGGTTTCTCCCTGGATCGAAGCATTTAGCACTTGGCCGTTAGCATTTAGTGTCGGTTGGGAAGTTTTGACCAAATGCTAACCGCTAACTGCCTAGCAGCAGCGCGATCCTGTACCTCGCCCAACCCTTCATTTTACTCTGCGCGGATGCGCCGCGTAACCCCGTGCCATGGAATGCGCACCTGAAGGTCCGCACTACCGGAACGTCGCTTTTTTGGGCAGCTTCTAAAGCCGCGTGGCGCGCCGTCCGCGCTATGTCGCGTCGCTGTGCTTCTTCTTCAGGTACTTGGCGAACATGCGATGCGCATCGACCTCGATGAACTTCGACGTACTGCTCGCCAGCACCTCTCCTTCTCGATTGCGAATCTCGGCGGCCCGGTAATGTTCGCGGCCGTGGACGCGCACCTCCCATCCTTCGACGATGAGCGGTTTGAACAGCGGCACCGGCTTCAGGTAGGTGACTTCCATCTGGCTCGTCAGGGCAATCAGATTGTGCAACTTGTTCACCTTGCCCATGGCTTCGTCGAGGATGGTGGCGATGATGCCTCCGTGGGCATGGGCTGGCGGCCCGACAAAGCGCCGTTGCAGGCGAAAGCGGCAGATGAAGCGCTCGCGCTTCTTGTCGAGAACAAACTTCAGTCGGAGTCCGGCTGCGTTGGCGGGACCGCAACCGAAGCAATTGTTGGTGTACTGCTGTTTCTTTACCTCGTGACCGTGAATTTTTTCGTGCCGGGGCATGTACACAAGATGAAGCAGAGTCGATCAGGATGCAAGTGGGAAGACGCTTTTCGCCATTCGCTGAGGAGATGGCACGGTGTCGCCACGGACTGTCTTGCGAAGAGCGAAAAGCGAAGAGCCAAATGCGAAAAGCGAAGAGCGAAGAGCGGCCAGCCGACAGCTATTCCTTCCGCGCGACCAGCTCGGCAACCGCCTTGTCCTTGGTTGTCTCAAGATAGTGCAGTATTCGTAGCTGGGGAAACGCGGCCTGCAATTCGTTCGGCTCCAGCAAGTGCATAGGATGTGTCGGACCGCCGACCAGCTTGAGCTGTTCCCGGGTGTAAGTCTTGTAGATGACAATGCCGCCGGGCCTGAGCGCGTCCGCGATCTGTGGCAACAGCGAGCGCTCGAGATAGAAGAAAACCAGGATCAAATCGAATGCTGACACAGGCAGTTGGGCTTCCGTCAAATCGATCTGCTCGGCAAGAATATGAACGTCCCGCTCCTCAGCGTGTCGCCTGGCCTGTTTCACTGCGACGTCCGAGATATCCATCAGCGTTACCAGCCAACCGCGTTCCGCCAGATAAACCGCATGACGGCCTATGCCGCCGGCGATATCGAGAGCTCGCCCCACGTACTTAAAGTTTGGCGCGACGAACTGCTCGTAAGCGCTGACCAGAAACGGATCGGGCGTGAGCGAGTTGTGAGATCGCTCGGAGTGACGGC
>DATCCF010000291.1:0-18766 GCA_036511435.1 Terriglobales bacterium
TAGAGCGGTTTAGTTATTTGTGTAGTCTAGGTGCCGCCGGCTGAAGCCGGCTCGGAGGTGAAGGATCAGCGGGAACGCGGCGCTGAAGCGCCGCTCTACCCGTGCTCGCTCGACTACAGTAATTCTTAAACTGCTCTAAGGGCACAGGTTGCTGGGAGCTTTCCGACTGCATTGGTGAGGGAGGTGAACAAAATGCGCCTCCCCTCCAGGGACCAGCCACAGTAAGGAGGCCCTCGGCCATTAGATTAGAGCGGTTCCAGGACTGGTGTATCCGCTGGTACGGGTAGTGCGGGCCTTCAGAGCGTGTGCGAGAATTCGTTTTGAGTTGGCACGGTGGAATGATTGCGCGGAAATCCAGCGCCGTAGCCGGGGTCCCCGGTTCGCGCCGTTTTTGCGCGAACTGGGGTGGAGGTAGGCGAGGAATAGTCTAGCCCAGCACGGAGCCGCAGGCGGAGTGCTGGGTAAAGTGGGAAATAGATCCGAGTCCCGTAGGGACGACAGGGGTTCTCACACACGCTCTTCAGGCCTGCGTACAGTTGCACAAAGGAAAACCGCCAGAAATTGTGCGGACCTTACGCGGGCCTGAAGGCCCGCACGACCCAAGCTACAGCCACTCTGGTACTGCTCTAGCTTTCCACCGTCACGAAACACGACGCGCGCGGCAGAATCCGAACTCCCGCGCCAACGGGATTTTGGACTGGATGGGAGTAACTTATTTGGCGATGTACAGGCACACTCGCCATTTTCCATCTTTGTCCAACACGGGAGTGACGGTTTCGATTACAGAGCTCCTGTGCTCGAAGTTGCTCTCATACTGCAGGACGACATACTGCCCATCCGGAGCTCCTGGAAGCTGGGTTGTGTACTCCGCCGATGTCAGCTTTCTGGAGATCAGGGCGCCCAACGGTCCACGATTGCGTAGTAACACTTCTTGCCATTGGTCTCTTGCAACATTGGCCTTGAGTACGTTCCCGGTGTCGTCCCAACTCTGAGCATAATTGCTGGAGTCCACCAACTTTAACCAATTGCTGGCAGCTCCCTCGGCTACTATCTTCTTGTCCTGTGAGCAGGCGCTCATCCACAGAGCTAAGAAACTAAGACCAAGTAAGCAAAACATTAGCCTTTTCATGAGATGCTCCAATTCCATGCAGGCGATCTGCTCGTCCCCTCGAAACTACTACTTGAACTCATCTCATAAATCGTTCTGAGGCGTATCAGGGCACGACCCTTCGGCTGCGCTCAGGGCAGGCTTTTTAGTCGTGCCGAACGAAGCCAGCAAAGTTCAGGGCTTTAGCCCTTGCAAGAGGTCCCTCGGGGGCTGAAGCCCAAGTCGTGGTTGACCCGTTGCGGCACGTCTGAAGCCGTGCCCTGATACAAAACGATTTATGAGATAGGTTCTTAATGCTTTCAGCGCTTAAAGATCTCGCTTTTCCTCTCATATTTCACTAATCACGGCCCTGCGCGCCAAACCCCTATCGGTATGCAAAGAGCATCGCGTAGACGATCCAGACAACTACGCTGAAGCCGGCGCCGAGCGCAATCCAGGCAAACACCCGGATGGTCTTGACCACAATGGCAGGCTGTGGTTCTTCCAAGTGCTGTTCCAATTCACCGGACGCAAGCAGTGCGGCATACTCCCGAGGTTTGTCGCGCTTCAATTCAGCCAATGGCATATGGCCGGTGAAAATGGTGGTGTCCATGGGAAACTTCTCCGGCCGGAGATGGGTGTTGAAAAAATGCACGGTAAAGATGAAACCGGTGGCCAGCAGGGCCTCGTCGCTGTGGATGATGGTGGCCACGTTGATGAACGGGCCCGGCAAAAACCGGGTGAAGAAGACAGGGAACCAAAGCGTCAGCCCGGTGGAGCCGATGACCACAATCCCCCAAAACACGGCAAAGTAATCGAACTTCTCCCAGTAGGTCCAACGCCCGTATTTCGGCCGCGGTCCCATGCCGACGAACCACTTTATGGTGGCGACGAACTCCTGTCCGTCGCGCTTGGTGGGCAGTAGCGTGTTTGGCCCGAGGAGGATTGCTTTCCAAGTCGTCTGGTTGCGGCGCTTCTGCTTAAACAGTCCGATCACGTGGGCGGTGAACGTGCCGAACATGATAATGGCGGCAAAGCGGTGGACATATCCCGCGGTCTCGAACCCGCCCAGCAGGCGCGAGAACCTCGCCGCCCAAGGAGTATAGGAGAATTTCAAGGAAAGTCCGGTGACCGCCAGGGTAAGAAAGCTGACGATCATGCAGACGTGTAGCACACGGTAGAGGTGGACGAAGCGGACGAACTCGCGCCGGTCAACCACCAGGATTACTTTCGACCCAACTTCGGCGAGCGGCGCCTCTTGCACCGTTACTGCTCCCGCCTCGGAGTCCGCCGCGGCTGCGAATTGCGGCTTACTGTTGGGCATCGCCGTCATCCTTGTTCTCGGAAGCTGTCTTGCCGGAGTTCTTTTCGGCTTCCGCTTCCTCGGCTTCCGCTTCCTCCGCTTCCGCTGCTTCCGTTGCGCGCAGTTCGCGCCGCATCTGCAATGCACGCGGGAACCACAGCAGGGTGTGGATGCCGCTCACCGTGAACGTGCCGATCAGCAGCGCCGTCATCCCCCAGAACGTGTAGTAAAGGAACGGAAACTTCTTGGGATCGTGGTGGGTGGCGTGGGTGAGATATCCGGCGAAGCGCCGGGTTGCGCCCGAGTGGCACTTCTGGCAAGTCGCAACCACGTTGGCGCGGCTCAGGTGCGACCGCGGATCGCTGACCTTCTGGATGTCGTGAGCGCCGTGGCAGTCATAGCACTTCGCGGTCTTGGTGTAGCCGAGTTTGGAAACCTTGCCGTGATAGGTATCGAAGTAAGCCTTGGCAATTTCTCCGTGGCAACGCCCGCAGGTGTTCATGATGTCGAGCTTGAATCCATCCTGGTCGGTGCGGCGGATGGAGTGCGCGGTGTGGCAGTCGTTGCAAACCGGCAGCGGTTTATCGGTCTTGGATACCGTGGCGGAATGGATGCTCTGGACGAACTGCTCTTCGATGCCATGGTGGCAGTTGCCGCAGGTGGCCGGCAAGTTCCTCGGATTCACCGTCGATTCCGGATCGGAGGCGGGGAGTTCTCGATGCGCCGTGTGACAACTGGTACAGGTGGCGGTCACCGTCAGCCCGCTCTTCAGCAGGCCCTTGCCGTGGATGCTCTCCTCATATCGAGGGATGATCTGGTGCTCCACTCCGGTGTAGATCACAGCAGCCTTTTTGCCTTCGCGGTGGCACTTGGCGCAAAGATCGGGCACGTTGGTCGGGAAGGTGAGCGATTCCGGATTGTGCTTGCCCAGAACGTGGTGCGAGCCGTGGCAGTCCTTGCAGAACGGAGCGTTGGTGTCGCCCTTGGCATGCATCTGGCCGTGCGTGCTGCGCTGGTACTGCTGTCCGACTTCGGCGTGGCAGGAAGTGCAATCAACCGGGTGGGCGATGGTCTCGCAGGGGCGCACGCGCGACGCGTTCACTTCCGAGTGACACTGGCTGCAGGCGACCTTCAGGTGACGCGAGTCCGCCACTTCGCTGACCCGCACCAGCATCGGGCGTCCATCCGCCGACTTCAGGTTTGCGTTGGCATGGCAGCGCAGGCAATCGGCATCGGCCATGCCCTGCGAGTAGAAAACGTTCCGTATCTTGTGCGGCTGGTGGCAATCCACGCAGGCGGGAAGACTGTTTGCCTGCTTCTCCCAAAGCTCACCGCGGATGGTCTTGCGGTGGACCAGTTCGATGTTGGCGTGGCACTTGGTACACGTGGCGGCGATATTGCGGCGCGCGATCGAGGAGTTGGGATCGGTATGCGGCAGAATCGAGTGCGCCGTGTGGCACGAGGCGCAGTTGGCCGTCACGATCAGTCCTTTCTTCAGCAAGGCCTCGCCGTGGATGCTCTCGGAGTAGTTTTCCAGGATGTCATGCTCTGGGATGTTGCGGCTCGTCTGGACGGGCGTGCCCTCGCGGTGGCACTGCCCGCAGACGAAGGGGATTTTCATCGCCGCCACCGACGAACGCGGGTCCTTCACCGGCAGGATGTCGTGATTGCCGTGGCAGGTCACGCAGCGCGGCGCCAGGGGGTCGCCACGAGCGACCGCTCGGCCGTGCAACGATTTTGCATACAGTTGGGCCTCGTCGCTGTGGCAGGAGCCGCAGTTCACCTTTGCCAGCGGCGTAGAGTGCGGCAAGTCCTTGCCTTCCAGATCGGCGTGGCAGTTGGTGCACTGCAGAGAGCCGTGAATGGAGCCGGTGAATCTCTTCTGGTCCACGAAGAGCGCGACAGTCCGTCCACCGCGCTTGGTGGTCAGCGACTTGTCGCTATGGCACGCCAGGCAGTCGTCGCTGGTAGGCTGGGTTGCAGAACACTGGGTTGTAAGCCATACCGACAGGAAGAACAGCGTCACCAACAGCGGTAACTTGCCACAAAAATACCAGCGGCGAAGCCGGGGGCTCCGGGCAGAACAACAGGCGGCAATATTGCACAAGACTGACATGCTTATGAAGCGCGATTCCAAATCTGAGAACGCCTGGAAATGTCCAACGCGCCGGTGTCCAATCCGGGGTAGGGCGGGCTGTCCACAGTGAGGGGACCTTCCACAACCTACTCTCGGCATTTTCGACGTGCGTCAGCAAACGGAAGCCGCTGGGCCCGGCGCGCCGTAGTTGCAAACGTGTGCTAGTTATCGGTCCAATGAGCACACTGGGTCAGTGACTCAGGTCACGCATGGTCGTGAGCGAACGTACGTTCGGGCACTGAGGCGGGCCGGGAACGGGTTGCCTTGTTTTCTCGAAGCCCCTGCTGGGTGCGAACTTAAGCACAGTCCAACCGGCAGTAACCATGGTCACGGGTCCGGAGTGCGCTGCACCCGAAAAAGTAATGAGAAGTAATCTCATAAATACCGGAACGGCCCAAGGAGAAGTACCTCAGGGCCAAAAGAGCGTGTGCGAGAAGCAACGTGATATTTGCCAGTGGAATTTACTGGGCGAAAATCCAACGCCGTAGCCGGGGTCCCCGGTTCGCGCCCCGCCGCGGCGGGCGAACTGGGGTGGTGGTAGGCGCGGCTCAGTTTAGCCCAGCACGGAGCCGCAGGCGGAGTGCTGGGTACAGTGGGAAATAGAATCCGAGTCCCGTAGGGACGGCAGAGGTTCTCACCCACGCTCTGAAGCCCAAATCGTTGTTGACCTGCTGCGGCACGTCTGAAGCCGTGCCCTTATACAAAACGATCTATGGGATGGCTTCTCGTCTCCCAGAGACTGAAGTGCCTGTGGAGATGCAGTCGCTCAGAACTTGCTGATCCGGATGCTGCCATCTCCGGTGGTGATCTCCAGCAGCGGTCCGCCGCCATTTAATTTGCCACGAATGCGTGACCGCTCGATGGATCCGTTCACCGTCACCGGCATGTCCAACTGGATATGGCCGTCGCCGGTGTGGGCGTAAAGCTCAGCGGCAAAGTCCTGCGGCAGTCGAGCTTCCACCCTGCCGTCGCTGGTGTGAATCAGCCATCCATTGTTCATCTTCGAACCCGGCCGCACCGTGAGGTCAATATGTCCATCGCCGGTACGCAGGTCAACGTCGGTCAGCACGCCGTCAATGGTCATGTGTCCGTCGCCGGTGTGGGCGTGCAGGCCGCCATTGAAGTTCCGCACCTGAATGTGTCCGTCGCCGGTATCGATGCGGGCCTGCCCGGAGATGCCATCGACTGCAATGTGCCCGTCGCCAGAGTGCAAGTCCAGAGCTGTTTCCGAAGGGACCTGCACCTCGATGCGCACTCCCTCATGCATGCTGATGTGGATGCCCCAATGACTCGGCACGTGGACTTGCAGGTCTACTTTGTCGGCGTCCTGGCGCTCGGTAACGCGAACGCCGCTACTTCCGATTGTGAAACCCTCGGCGATCACTCGTACTGAAACGGTGCGGCTGGCTCCCCGCGTGATCTCCACCGAGGCATCGTTGGTGTCCACACGCAGGCTGGGCTTGTCGCCAACCTGGTAAGTCTTGGTCCATTCCTCGGCGAAGGCGGATAGACCGAGCGCCGAAAGGCATAGCAGAACGATTAGGAAGGTTTTACGCACAGAGACTCCTCCTCGTTGATTGTTACGAGGAGGAGTCTGCGTTTGTTCCGTAGTGGTTGCGAATCAGGAGATACGGAAGGACAGTTTGCGGTGCCCGGGGCATGCGCTACTCTCTAGCGGAGTGGAACTTCGCGCACGCCCATCACGAGCATCGCTCCCTGCTTGCTGAAATAGACGCTCCGGCGGAAAAAGGGTTAGCGTCACCGGCTGTATTGGTTCTGCTTTTTCTCCGCGTGGCGCTCCAAGCCAAGTTGGATCAGCCGGTCCATCAGTTCGGGATAATCGATGCCCGTCGCGGCCCACATTTTGGGATACATGCTGATGGACGTGAAGCCGGGAATGGTGTTGACTTCGTTGACATACATCTTGCCCCGGCGTGGATCCATGAGAAAGTCCACGCGCGCCATGCCGGCGCAGTCCACCGCCTTGAAGGCCGCAATCGCGAGTTGCTGCACTTCCTTTTGTTTGGCTTTTGGGAGCTTGGCAGGAATGATCGACTCCGATCCTTCTACCAAGTATTTTGCGTCATAGTCGTAGAACTCTTTCACGGGGACAATCTCGCCGGGAAGCGAAGCGATAGGGTTGTCATTCCCCAGCACAGAACATTCGATCTCGCGGGCCTTACCTTTTGTGCCGCCGACGCCCTGCTCGATCACCAGCTTGCGATCGTAGCGCGCCGCTTCGTCCATGGCCGCGGCCAGTTCGCCAGAGTTGTGCACTTTGCTGATCCCGACCGACGAGCCCAAGTTCGCCGGCTTTACAAACACGGGATACTTCAGCGCGCCTTCGATCTGCTGGCGCACCTTTTTCGGTTGTTCCCGCCATTCGCTACGCAGAACAGTGACGTGCTTCACGATGGGCAGTCCGGCATCGCGGAAGAGGCGCTTCATTACGTCCTTGTCCATACCGGCGGCGGAGCCCAGCACGCCCGCGCCCACGTAGGCGATATCAGCCAGCTCCAGCAAGCCTTGAATCGTGCCATCTTCGCCGAAGGTGCCGTGCAGAACGGGGAAGATGATGTCCACGTCAATCGAATTGGGCGCCGAGTGCAGTTCAGTGGCGTGAGTCTCAAACGGCATCAGCGCGGAGTGGTTTTCGCCCGGCATCGGGGGCACTACTACGGCTTCGCCTTTGGCCAGGACGGCGGCGGCGGAAGTGGTCTCGGGATCGCCGGCGCGCAGGTGACGCGGCTCGGGTGTCGCTGGAGGCTTGCCTTGCAACAGGCGCTCCGCATGAGCCGCAGTGACCCATCGTCCTTCTTTGGTGATACCGATTGGGATAACGTCGTACTTCTTCTTGTCGATTGCGTTGAAGACCGAGGCCGCCGACAGCAGCGAGACTTCGTGCTCGCCGCTGCGCCCGCCAAACAGGACACCTACCCGGAGTTTCTTCATGAGTGCATCTTAACTCGGAGAAGGCGGTTTGCCGGAGGCGATGGGCGATCGACCCTAAGCTGCTGCCTGGTGCGGCTGGATCTTCGCCAGCTTGCGCCCCAGAACAGTGCGCGCCTTGGCCAGTTCGTACGCGCTTTGCAGGTTCATCCAGAACTCGGGCGAGGTTCCGAAGAAACGCGACAGCCGCACTGCCATATCGGCGCTGATGCCACGTTTCCGCAACACGATATCGTTGACGGATTGGGCCCTGACGCCCAGTGACTTCGCGAGCCTATACCCACTGATGTCCATTGGCTTGAGGAATTCTTCCTGAAGGACCTCTCCCGGATGCACCGCCCAAGCTGCAGGTCTCCGCCGTTCTAATGCCATATACCAACTCCATTCGAGCGAACTCTAGTGATAATCCGCGATCTCGACTTCGTAAGCGTCGCCGCCTTTCCACACGAAACATATGCGGAATTGGTCGTTTATCCGGACGGCATGCTGGCCCTTGCGGTTGCCGTGCAGAGCATGCAGCCGGTTTCCCGGTGGAATTCTCAAGTCGTCCAGCCGGGTTGCTGAATCCAGCATTTGGAGTTTTCGCTGCGCTACCTTCCGCAGCTCAGTAGGAGGCCACTTGCCGCCCTTACCGGTCTCCCAAAATTGGCGCGTGTCGTCATCTGCGAAGGACTTGATCACGAATGGCTGAACACTACCGCAACGCAATAATCATGTCAAGCATGAATACATGTAAAACATGAATAGCGAGTCGAGGGAGAGCCGCAAAGGACGAGGACTAACACGTGGTTACAGTATCTTCTTCCCAAACGCCGATAGTGCCAGCTCGACCGCCAGCTCCGCCGTCTGATTGCGCTCATCGAGCACCGGATTCACTTCCACCAGTTCGAAGCTGAGCATGCGCCCGTGGTCGGCGATGATCTCCATCGCCAGGTGTCCCTCGCGATAGGTGGCGCCGCCCCAGACCGGGGTGCCGACGCCGGGAGCATCTTCGGGATCGATCCAGTCCAGATCGAGCGAAACGTGATAACCCACGGTGCCGCGTCCAGCAATGCGGAGGGCCTCTTCCATCACCGAGCGCATGCCGCGTTCGTCAATGTCGCGCATGGTGAAGACGTGGACGCCTGACTTTCTTATGTTTTCGCGCTCGTGGTTATCGACGTCGCGGACGCCAACCAGGACACAGTTTTGCGGCTGGACCTTGGGACTGAAGCCGTAGAGGTCGGTGAGTGGCGACTCGAACAGTCCCATGATCGCGCCCAACGGCATACCATGCACGTTGCCGCTCGGTGAGCTGCCGGGCGTATTGATATCGGTGTGCGCGTCAATCCACAACAGGCCGATGCGCTGGTTCTTGCGGCGATAGAACTCGGCCACGCCAGAGACCGTCCCGGCCGCAATGGAATGGTCGCCTCCGAGAACAATGGGGATCTTTCCGGCCTCCAAGGTTTTCACCACGAGCTCGGCTTCTTTCGAGCAGGTCTCGGTGATCTCCTTCAGGTACTTGGCGTTGGGATCGCCTTCCGACTCGGTTTCGGCCAACGCGACGGGCACGTTGCCGCCGTCCTCGACTTCGTAGCCGAGGGCCTCGAGTTTGGCTTCGAGTCCGGCGACGCGCATCGCCGACGGACCCATGTCAACGCCACGCCGCGACTGGCCGAGATCCAGCGGCACGCCAATAATGCGGATGTGTTTTGTTTCGACATTTTGTAAGGGCTTCGTGATCGGGCTGGTTACCATAAAGATTTCCTGCCAAGCCGAATCGGCCTGGATTTCGATTTGAAGGGCTCCGGTTAAGCGGTGCCGTTACGGACAATACCGCATCACGGTTTCACCGGCTGCTCAAAGAAAAGCAGATCCCTCGCCGGCTGAAGCCGGCTCGTGATGACAAAACAAAGAACGTTGAACGCGGACCTGAAGGTCCGCATTACCCGAACGTCACTTTTCAAATCACCTTTCGCGGCCCACGCTGCCTACGGATACAACCGGTGCAGCATACGCGGGAAGGGGATGGTCTCGCGCACATGCTCCAATCCGCATATCCAGGCCACGGCGCGCTCGATGCCCATGCCGAATCCGGCGTGCGGAACCCCGCCGAACTTGCGCAAGTCGAGATACCACTTGAAAGCCTCTTCTGGCAGTTCGTGCTCATGAATGCGCTTCAGCAGCAGATCGTAGGACCCAATGCGCTGCGAGCCGCCGATGATTTCCCCGTAACCCTCCGGCGCCAGCACATCCACGCAGAGGGCAAACTCCGGCCGTTGCGGATCGGGCTCCATGTAGAACGCCTTGATGGCCGCCGGATAGCGATGCACCATCACCGGCCGGTCGAATTGCGACGAGATGTAAGTCTCATCCGGCGAGCCGAAGTCGCCGCCCCACTCGAACTTGTTCTCGACCAGGCCCTTGGCGTGTCCCTCCTGCAACATCTGCACGGCCTCGTCGTAGGAGATGCGCGGAAAAGGCGTGGCAATCTTCTCCAGCTTGCTGAGGTCGCGGCCAATCGTCCCCAACTCGGGGCGCCGCTTCTCCAGACATCGCTTGACGATAAAGGTAATGAACTCTTCCGCCAGGGTCATCAGATCGTCAAGCGTGGCGAAGGCAACTTCCGGCTCGACCATCCAGAACTCGGTGAGGTGGCGGCGCGTCTTCGACTTCTCCGCGCGAAAGGTTGGCCCGAAGCTGTAAACCTTGCCCAGAGCCATCGCCGTGGCTTCGATATAAAGCTGTCCCGACTGCGTAAGGTAAGCCTGTTCGTCAAAGTAATCCACCGGGAACAACGTGGTCGTGCCTTCGCAGGCTGCGGGCGTGAGAATCGGGGGATCGGTGAGGGTGAATCCGCGATCGTCAAAGTAGTCGCGCGCCGCCTTGATGATCTCGGCGCGAACCCGCAAGATCGCGGCCTGACGGGGCGAGCGCAGCCAAAGATGGCGGTGCTCCATGAGGAAATCGACGCCGTGCTCTTTCGGCGTGATGGGATAAGGATCGTCCGGGTTGACGCGCTGCACAACTTGCGCGTCGGTCACGTCCATCTCGTATCCGCCGGGAGCGCGTTTGTCGGCGCGCACCTTGCCGGTGACGATCACGCTGGACTCCTGGGTCAGCCCCTTGATCGAATCGAACAGTTCAGGCGGGACGGCATTCTTCGCGACAACGCCCTGGATGATGCCGCTGCCGTCGCGAAAGATGGGAAAGAGTAATTTCCCGCTCTCCCGCAGGTTGTAGAGCCAGCCGCGAATGGTGACGGTCTGGCCTTCATGCTGGCCGATTTCGCGGATGGTGGTGACGGGGGTATCCGTGATTTCCATTTTCGTCGATGCGTCCATGAGTCCTGACTTCGAGAGCGAGTTATGATGGCTCGGCCGCGCTGCAGATTGACACAAGCCCGTACCAGCCCTATCTTGAGGGCATGGAAGTTGATTTTACCCCGGAGCTGCAAAACAAACTCGCACAGCTTGCTGCCGAGCAGGGCCGCGATACGAAAGCCCTCGTAAGGGAGGCAGTTGAACGGTTCGTAAACCACGACGAGTGGTTTATCCGGGAAGTGGAGAAGGGCTTGGCCGCCGCCGACCAAGGAGAGTTTATCGAACACGAAGAAATCGGCAGGCGATTCAAATGAGCCTCGATTGGTCGCAATGTGACGCGGTAGAGAGCATCCCGGGAAAAGTGAGCG
Source organism: Terriglobales bacterium (assembly GCA_036511435.1). GTDB lineage: Bacteria > Acidobacteriota > Terriglobia > Terriglobales > Acidobacteriaceae > Bog-257. Next base: position 11,150 of record DATCCF010000291.1, read on the forward strand.
GCGCATGGGTTTTCCGGGGAAGTCGGACACCGGTTTCCACTATATTCGAGAACCTTGAGGACGGGATGACGATTGATGAAGTCATTGAGCAATTTCCCGTTACGCGCGAGCAGATAAAGGCTGTGCTCGAATTTGCGGCTCGCAGTCTCGACGCCAGCCTATTGGTCGCCCGTAGATGCTTGTCCTCCTAGACAACGGCACACCGCGCGGAGTCGCCCAGTCGCTCGAAGGCCACACCGTCAAAGAGTGCAGGGAGCAAGACTGGGACGAGTTGTCTAACGGCGAATTGCTCACCGCAGCGGAGGTAGCCGGCTTTGAAGTGCCGGTGACGACCGACAAGAATATTCGCTATCAACAAAATCTCGCCGGCCGAAGGATCGCAATTGTTGTGTTGGGTAAAGGCCGCTGGCGCCTAATCAGGCCGATGCTGGCGAACGTGTCGGCAGCGGTGAACGCAGCCACACCGGGCAGCTACGCCGAGGTGGACATACCAGGTTGAAACTCGCACCGCATTTTCTTTGCGAAGAATACCCAGTGCGATGCTCCATCCTGAAACAGACTTTAGAAGCCCTACGACCCAACTTCCAGTTGAGCGAACACCTCTGCCATCTTCTCCGGAACCTTCTCGCCCTCAACGCCTTCGATCTCCAATAGCGCCGGCGGCACGTGCGGCGCGGTACGCAATAGGTCCATCGTCTGCTTCCAATCGATACTGCCTTCGCCAGGCCAGAGGTGCGAATCGCGGTCCTGATTGTTGTCGTGCACGTGTGTCGAGCGGATGCGGTCCTTCAATACTTCGAACGCTTGCGGCACGCTCGACATGATGTGCGCGTGGCCGACATCGAAACAGACGCCGATATCGTCGAAGCGCCCGGCATGCAGCAGTTCCATCAGTTTCGCTGGCGTCGAAAGCTCGTTGGTAATGTTCTCTACCAGCAATTGCACGCCCAGGGGCTTGGCGAAAGCGTGCAGGTGTTCGAGGGAACTCATCGCGGCATCCAGTTTGTGCTCGTCCGCTTCTTCGTGGCCAATGCCGACATGCTGCACCAGAAACTGAAATGGCGCCTGTTCGGCTACCTCGATGGCGCGCTTGATTTCATCCGTGGCCGCAACACGCTGAACTTTCTCCACCGATGCAATGTTGATGTGGGTCGCGCCGCCGTGTCCCCAATCTTCGTCGGGATGCATGGGCGAGTGCATCGAGTGGAACGTCACGCCGGTGCTGCGAAACCAGTTGGCGATCTGCCGGATGTGCTGCCGGTCGGTGTAATTGAAGTGCCCGCGTGCGGCGAAGATTTCAATGGCTTCCGCGCCGCCGGAGACCATCTGATCGAGCAGGCCAGGATGCAGCCGTTCCCGTTTTGCGTAGATCAGAGTAGACATGGCACGGCGCATTAGAATCCAACTGCCTTTCCGTTATTGCGTCCGTCACTGGCGCCCAGGCGCTCGCCGGTGTCGGGGTCAATCTCGATGCACTGGGAGTCGCCCCAATATTCCTGCTTCGAGCCACGCCGCTGTCCCGGAGGAGAGCCGATGCTCGCGTCGGCGGACACCTTGTGTCCCATGTGCTCGAGAATGCGAACCGTGTCGGGCGAGAAGCCGACCGTCTCCAGCTTGATCTCGTCGGGCAGCCACTGCTCGTGGAAGCGGGGAGCATTGACCGCCTGCTGAATGTTCAGTCCGTAATCCACCACGCCCATCAGCACACTGGCGACGGTGGTAATGATGGTGGGGCCGCCCTCCGCGCCGAGTACCAGGAAGAGCTTGCCGCCTTTGAGCACGATGGTCGGCGCCATCGCAGACAATGGGCGCTTGCCGGGACCGATGGCGTTCGCGGGGCCCTGGATTAATCCGAAGATATTGGGCGCGCCCGGTTTGGATGAGAAATCGTCCATCTCGTCGTTAAGCAGAAATCCCAACCCCTCGGCGGTGACGTGCGAGCCAAAGCTTTCGTTCAGCGTGGTTGTGACCGACACCGCGTTGCCCTCAGGGTCGACCACCGAATAGTGCGTCGTGTGAACCGGTTCAAGCAGCGTCTTCGGCTGCGGATGCGAACTGGCATAGCTATCCAGTTGCGAGAAGACGGAAGGACGCCGCAGCCCGGCGCTGGGCGTGGCGCGACGCAGCGGGATGGTTTCGCGCCAGGCGTTGGCGTAACGCTTGTCCAACAGTTGTGCAACCGGAATCTTGGAGAAATCAGGGTCCCCGAGAAACTCGGCCCGGTCGAAAAATGCGCGCTGATAAGCTTCGGCAGTGAGATGAATGTTCTGGGCCGACCCTTCACCCTGCTTAGCCAGATCATATCCTTCGAGGATGTTGAGGCTCTCGACCAGGGTGACGCCTCCGGAAGACGGTGGTGGAGCGCTAATGATCTCGTATCCGCGATAGGTACCGCGAATGGGTGGCCGCTCCTTCACGTCGTACTGGGCAAGGTCCTCGGCGGTGATCAGGCCGCCGCCCTTCTCGACTGCCGCTGCCAGCTCACGCGCCATCGCGCCATAGTAGAAGTCGTCAGGGTTTTCGGCGATGCGCTCGAGCGTTTTCGCCAGCTCTGGCTGCTTGAAAACGTCGCCCTGCTGGTAGTAGTTGCCGGCGCGCTGAAAGATGCGATGCGACTCGGGAAACTTCGTCAGGTTGGGATCGTGGAACGATCTCGCCGCGTCGTAATCGAGGACATAGCCATCACGCGCCAGCCGGATTGCGGGTTCCATCACCTGCTTCAGCGTCAGCTTGCCCCAATGCTTCTGCGCGTACACCAGGCCCGCCACCGAACCGGGGACGCCGATCGCTTTGTAGCCGAGAATGCTCATGCCTGGGACGACATTGCCCTGGGCGTCAAGATACATGTTGGCGGTAGCTTTGGCCGGGGCTTTCTCGCGGAAGTCGAGGAAGTGGATCTCACCGTCGGCCCGGCGGAAGAGCAGAAAGCCTCCGCCGCCGATGTTGCCCGCTTGGGGAAGCACCACAGCCAGGGCGAAGCCGACCGCAACCGCGGCATCCACTGCGTTGCCGCCCTGCCGCATGATTGCGGCTCCCGCCTCGGAGGCTTCGGGTTGCAGCGTGGCCACCATGGCTTTGGGAGCATGCACCGGATGCATCCCATTGCCGGCGAGGGCCTGGGCGCAAAGAGCGAAGGCAAGTATCGCAGACAAAAATTTGCGCAGCGATTTCATGGTGTTAATGGCGGGAGGACCCGAATTCCCTTCTGCAAGCCCATCGGGAAGGGACCTTACAGCGACGGCAATGCAAGCATTGAGGCTAGCCGACGGAGTCTGACAGAGTCAAATACGCTATCCTCCCTAACATTGAGCGAGTCCTAGTTGTGGGCCCACGCAGCAGTCTTGACACGTGTTGTCATGCATGACAACATCGATAAGTGACCTGAGGTAACGCCTGGCGGATGACCAGAAAAACACGGCCAATTTCCTGGCGCGGAAGCGGTAACGTTTTCCGCGATCTGGGGCACGAGAACGCGGATGTCGAGCAATTCAAGGCAATTCTCGCCGCCGAAATCATTAAGGCGCTCGACCGGGAGGGCTTGAGCGTGCGCGGGGCGCAGGGCCGCACCGGGATTGCGGCGGCCGACTTCTCGCGCATCCGCAACGCGAACCTCGACCGGTTTACGGTCGATCGTCTCATCTCCATCATCAACCGACTGGGATCGCGGGTCGAAGTGAAGGTTAAGGTGCGGCGGATCCAACCGGTTCGACTTGCAATAGCAGCACCGCTCTAAGGCAGGCCTTTCACCTACCGTCGGCAGTCCTCCGGAGCCGGAATCCAGGATGGGTTACCCGCTTCTCTCTTGTGCAAGAGGCGGGAAACGTTATATATCTAGCTAACCTCAGACGCCCATGCAGACCTCCATTTTCTCGGTTGACGTTGAAGACTGGTTCCATCTTCTGGACGACCCGAGTGTGCCCGCCATCGATCAGTGGGCGAGTTTGCCCTCGTACGTGGAGAGGGACTTCTCCAAGCTATTGGATCTATTCAGCGAAAAGGATGTTCAGGTGACCTGCTTCTTTCTGGGATGGGTGGCGGAACGATTTCCCCACCTGGTAAAGGAGGCCGCGAGCCGGGGACATGAGGTTGCATCGCACGGTTATGGGCATCGCCTGGTTTACGAACTGAGCCGAACCGAGTTCTATGAGGATGTCCGTGGCGCGCGTCTCCTGTTGGAAGACATTGCTGGGGTCGAAGTGGTGGGCTACCGCGCGCCCGGCTTTTCGACCACCGACGAGACTCCGTGGTTCTTCGATGCGCTGGCCGAAGCCGGCTACCAGTACGATTCCTCAGTATTTCCGGCGCAGCGAGGACACGGCGGGATGCCAGGTGGGCGGCGCGAACCTCATCGCATCGGCGGGCATGAGGCTCTGTTGGAGGTCCCGATCACCGTTTCCGACCTGCTGGGTAAGCCGATGTGTTTCTTCGGTGGAGGGTACCTGCGGCTGTTTCCCTATTGGTTGATTCGTAAGATGGCGTTGCAGGTGCTTAGCGAAGGCCGGCCCGTGGTCTTCTATGTCCATCCGCGCGAGATCGACCCTGCGCATCCCCGGCTGCCCATGAGCCCAATACGGCGGTTCAAATCGTACGTCAATCTCGATACCACCGAAGCGAAGCTCCGCCGGATACTCCAGGATTTTCCCGTGACTACGTTTAAGAACCTCCTGAGCAATTACCCCCAACTGGCCAATACTCATGTCGCTTGATCGAACCCAAACCTTCTTCCATAAATACGCCAACGATTTTGACGCCATCTACGGCAATCAGAATGGGCCCATTGATCGTGTCATCAATCGGCTCTTCCGCAAGAGCATGAGACTGCGCTTCGAGAAGTCGATTGCAGGCTGCAATCCAATCGAAGGCAAGAGCGTACTCGACGTCGGCTGCGGGCCGGGCCATTACTCGATTACCCTGGCCCAGCGTGGCGCCGCTCGTGTAGTTGGAATCGACTTCGCCGAAGGCATGCTGCAACTCGCGACGGAACATGCCAAGCAGGTCGGCGTCGGCGAGCGCTGCAAGTTCATGGTCGCCGATTTCTACCAGTATGCTCCGCAGGAACTCTTCGACTACGTCATCGTGATGGGTTTCATGGACTACATGCCCGATCCGGAAAAGGTGGTTGCCAAGGTGCTGTCGTTGACGAAAGACAAGGCATTCTTCTCGTTCCCCGTCGCCGGTGGGCTCCTCGGATGGCAGCGCAGTATGCGCTATAAGAAGCGCTGCGACCTGTTCCTCTACACCGAAGAGCAATTGAAGCAGATCTTCTCGCAGTTCCCCGAGGCGACAGCGACAATCGAGCCGATCAGCCGCGACTTCTTCGTGACCCTGGCGCGGAACCGAAAAGCAAACTGAGGTCGAGGGTTTACAGCGTTTTTCAGAATTGGTGTAACCCGGGTAGAGCCGGCCTTTCAGTCCGGCGTCCAGCGGTACAACCATGTGGGCGTCAGGCTTTGCGCTCATCGCGATGAGCGCAAAGCCTGACGCAGTTCTGTGGCTCGCACAAACGCGGCGCTGAACCTGGATTATTCATGAACGTTGAGGTGTCATCCTGAGTGTCACATGGGCCTGCGGCCCACCCATAGGGATGAACATCACGCTACCAAGCCTTTACTGAAAGGAAAGGACTTAGAGCGTGATCTTCGACGGAGCGAGCGCAGCGAGTCGAAGGACCCCTTTGGCTGCGAGAAATCACAGTGTGGCCGCGTGGCGCAGCAACAAGTTTGAGATTGCTGGCGGCCAAAGGGGTCCCTCGACTCCTCGCTGCGCTCGTCACTCGGGATGACACCCAAGAAACTACGTGGCTCATGAATAATCCAGATGAAGCGCCGCACTACCCGTCCTACCGGATACACCAATTCTGGAACCACTCTAGACTCAGGCTCCGGTGCTCGTCGGCACCTTCGGCTCCGCCGGTTCGGTTGGCTGGGGAACCGGCTCAGCCGTTGCGCTGCGGTACGACGCTTCTTTCCAGAGACTCGTAGGCGTTACGAAATAGACCCGCACAGCCGCGAGCGAGGCGGCCATCAAAACCACGAACGTACGAATCGGAGACGTCAGATTCTTCAGCGGAAAACGGTCGGGCACGAGCGGATCGAGCGCCGCCAATCCATAGAACCCCACCTGTCCCCACACTGCCAGGCCTCGCCAAAACGGCGGCAAGCCGATGGTCGCCAGGGCGATCGCGATCATGCAATACGGTATGACAATGCGCCCGTATTTGGCAGATAAGAAATGGAACCGCATCCGGTTCCGGGGACGCAGCAGCTCGGGCATGAGAGTGAGCATCTGGTACAGACCCGCTTGCAGCCGTACCTTGCGGCGAAATTCGGAGTGCAGCACGGTGGGGAAGTCGTACATCGTGGCCGTGGGCTCGTATAGGATTCGGTAACCTTGGAAGAACGCCTTCAGCGGCACATAAACGTCATCGAGCAGGGTGCCGGGCGGAAGGGGTGTCCACAGCGAGCGCCGCATAGCAGCGAACGCGCCACTGTAACCGAAGGTGGAGTCAATGCGGGTGAGACGCTGGCGTATCCAATCCTCGTAACGCCAATAGGCGCTGGTGGTCGCCTCCTCGTGGCTGTCGCCTTCGACGATGACGGTCTTAGGGCTGACCGAACCGACTCTGGGATCGCCAAAGCAGGCAATGAGGTTGCGCAAGCAATCGGGATCGAGCGTCTGGCGAACGTCGTTGAGCACCAGGATCTCGCCTAAAACCAGGGGAACGGCGGCATTCAGGGCCGCAGCCTTGCCGCCGTGCGGGACGCGAAGAAAGCGCACTCCCTGGCTGGCGAAGCTGCGCGCGATTTCGTCGGTGCGGTCGGTCGAGCCGTCGGAAACCACCAGGATGTCCATGCGCTCGCGGGGATAGTTCAGGCTCAAAATCGTCTTCAGCTTGCGCTCGAGAAATTTCTCCCCGTTGTAGACGGCGATCACAAACGAAACCGTGCGCAGCGTATCGTCCTTGTGGACGGGATTGTTGGCATGCCTGGCCATCCAGCCCAGCAGCAGCGGGTAGCCGAACAGCACATAGAACATGGTGGCGCCGGCGAACGCCAAGACCGTAATCGAAAGAATCTGCATGGGCGTCTAGAAGCACCGATCAAACTCGACCGGGCAGGACCTCAGGGTGCACACGCGTGTCAGCCATGAGTAACCTATTACCGAACTAAAGCTTGCTTTGAAGGGGCACACCTTCAGGCGTGCCGGACATGGATTGCCGAAGGGTCGGCTTTAGCCGCCGAGGGACTTCGGTTTCACGTCGACCGATGTCAGTGCCAGTTGGCGCGGCAATCCAACAAAACCAACTTTCCTCAGGGGCTGAAGAGACTGTGTGAGAACTCGTTTTGAGTTGGCACGGTGGAACGATTGCGCAAGAATCCAGCGCCGTTGGCGCGGAATAGTCTAGCCCAGCACGCAGCCGGAGTGCTGGGTAGAGTCGGAAATATATCCGAGTCCCGCAGGGACGACAGACGTTCTCACACACCCTCTAAAGCCCAAATTCTTATAGCATCCTATCCGGCACAGCTAAAGCTGTCCCCTTTTCCCCAAAACGCACTAACATCCAAGATATTTCTGCGTCGAGAGTAGCCCACGTGTTCCACGGAGTCAAACCACTAC
>DATCCF010000292.1:0-10465 GCA_036511435.1 Terriglobales bacterium
ATTACTGTAGTCGAGCGAGCACGGGTAGAGCGGCGCTTCAGCGCCGCGTTCCCGCTGATCCTTCACCTCCGAGCCGGCTTCAGCCGGCGGCACCTAGACTACACAAATAACTAAACCGCTCTAGCCCAGCACGGAGCCGCAGGCGGAGTGCTGGGTAATGTGGGAAATAGATCCGAGTCCCGTAGGGACGACAAAAGTTCTCACCGAGTTTTCCGTCCGCCCGAGGAAACTCCCTATGCCTTCCGAAATCCTTGGCACGATAGGGGTTCTTCGACTCCGGCGGCCAAATGCGGGCCGCCGCCGCTCAGAATGACAGCATGAAAGGGCGCGCTGACAACTACAAAACACCTGTTTTAGCTGAGGGCTGATGGCTGACGGCTTCTCACGCGAACAGCTCCGGATCGGTTTGCAGCAGCCGATGCAATTGGTCGGCCCACAGCGGCTCCAGCGCGTTCATCTTGGCAATGCCCATCTTGGCGGCGAGCGCGTGCTCCATCTTGATCGGGATGGGCGTGAATCCCGTGGCCCGCGCCGCCGCCGCCACCGACAAATTGCGCGCCACCATGCCCTCCAGCAGCAACATAAGAAACATCGCGACTTGCACATTACGCCCAGTCAGGTGATGGCGCCGTGGTTGGGCAGAATCACGGCGCGATGCTTGCCAACCGCCTCCGCCGTCGAGCGCAAACGTTCCTCGCTCGAGGCCAGGCCTTCGTAATCCTCCTCGACCACCGCGACATCGCCGGCCAGAATGCAGCTCTCCTGGTCATAGATCTCCGGCACTTTGCGGAAGGCGCTGAAGGTCACCGTCGCCGGCGGATGAGTATGCAGCGCGCACACCAGTTCCGGATTGTAGCGATGGATGACGCCGTGCAATTCGACCGTCTCGTTCACGCGAGCATTCTTCTGCGGCGTGTGGTCCTCGACGATGTTGCCGCGGAAGTCGAGGGTCAAAACATCGTGCGGCAGCAGCGTGCCGAACGATGGACCGAAGCGGTTCATCAGCATGCGGTCGGGCGCGATCATGATGCTGATGTGGCCGGCGTTGGCGGCGCTCATGCCGGCGCGATAGAGAATGTGCGCCGCGCAGCACAGGTCGAACTTGATCTGATCGGGGTTGATGAGGGGCTTGGCTTCGGCCGCCATGGGGGAACCTCCGAATGAGCAGGCATTGTAACGCAGACGCAAACCAAAGAGTTGGCGATTCGTCCTATTGGAATTGTCATTACGAGCGAAGCGAGGAATCTGCTGTTTCTTGCCGAGGGCGAGGACCGTTCGAGGCGACAGCAGGTCCCTCCACTCGGACTAAAGTCCTCGGTCGGGATGACAGTGTTTTACATTACAGTGCGTACGCTAGAACTGCGGTACAAACGCGCTGGATGCCAACTGCGACTATCCCCTAATCCCTAACTCCTAACACCTAGCCCCTAACCCCTGCTTTTCACGGCCTCGTGTCCGGCTCCGTGATGGCGCGGAACATGTACGGCAGCGCCTCGGCCACGATCATGGCCACCACGATCAGCGCGCCGCCCAGGGCCTGACGCGGCGACATCGGCTCCTTCAGCCAGACCACGCTGAGTACCGCGGCAACCACCGGCTCCAGGCTGAACAGCACTGCCGACTCGGTTGGGCCGAGCCGCGTCTGGGCGGTCGCCTGTCCCCAGAAGGCGAACACCGTGGATCCAAGCGCCAGGTAGAGTGCCGCGCCTGCCACCGGCCAGTGCGACAGAGCCGCGAACGCATTCTGGAATCCGTAGGGCGACGGCAAAAACACGGTGACCCCAACGGACACAACGCCGCAAATCATCACCTGCGAGCCCGCCAGCAGCCACGCCTCGGAACGGCGAGTGAATGCGCCCATCATCACAATGTGGACGCCGCACAGGATGGCGCACATTAGTATCTCGACGTCGCCCCGGTTCCAGCCCGTCCACCAAGCGCCCCGCAAATGGACAAGCAGGTACATTCCATAGACGGCGATCAGCGCTCCCAGCGCCGAGGCCAGCTTCACCCGCTGGCCAATGGCCACGGCAACCAGCGGCGTAAACAGCACATAGAGGCCGGTGATGAAGCCGGCCTTGGCGGTAGTGGTGAAGCGCATCCCGTCAGTCTGCAACCAGAAGACCACTACCAGGACGAGGCCGAGCCAGATGCCATCCAGCACGCCTCGCCGGGTAATGGGAATTCCCTTGGTGCGAATGATCGCGAACATCACCAGGCCGGCGAGCGGAAAGCGCAGCCCCATAAGCGCGCCGACGGAGAGACCGCCGTCGAGCACGATGCGTGTCGCCGGGAAGCCGAAACCCCATATCGTCGCCACCAGCGCGATGATGAGCACGGCGGTGCTGTGGGAGATTTCGGATTTGTTTTGCAAGCGCATCGAGATAGTAATAGCGTGAAGCAGATTAACAGGACTAGGCTTTCATTAACCAACCAAGTCGATTTATGCAGACGGTAATCGGTTTTACGGGAGCGTTCGGCAGCGGCTGTTCGACAGCCTGTGGCTATCTGCGTCATGAGCGCGGCTTTGAACTGATCGCACTATCAGACCCCCTCAAAGCCCTGTGGGAGAAACGTAACGGCAACAGAAACTACACACGCGAAGACCTCCAAAAGCTAGGGGACGAAATTCGAAAGGAAGGAGGCTCTGGAGCGGTCGTCGAGCTTGCTTTCGAAAAGGTACCCAAAAATGGCGAACACGCGATCGTGATCGATGGAATTCGCAATGTCGGGGAGGTTGAGGCACTGAGAGAACAATTTGGGTATGGCTTCAGCCTGATCGCTGTGCTCGCGCGAAAGGACGATCGTTGGGATCGTATTGGGCAGACGGCCTACCTTAACAAAGGCCTGGACAAAGACGAGTTCGACGACGATGACCAGCGAGACTGGGATGAAGATACGACGTATGGCCAACAAGTCAATCTGTGTGTTGACAAAGCGGACATCTTAATCGACAACGGGGAGGGATTGAAGGAATTTAAGGAGAAGGTTCTGAAGTTCGTTGACCTACTTACCCGAAAGCAGGTCGTGTCCGCCACTGAACAAGAAATATTCATGAACATGGCCTTTGCTGCGTCACATAGTTCCAAATGCAAGAAGCGTCATGTAGGAGCAGTGATCGTGGCAGGGGGACAGGTTGTGGGCGTGGGCTACAACGAGAACCCGTTAGGAACCAAGCCTTGCGTCGAGGAGCCCACGTACAACTTCGAATGCTACAGGGATATCTTAAGAAACGGCCATTTTGCTGATCTTGCTAGCCGAGGGGCACGTTGCCCGAAGTACGGTGAACCGTTACAAACCAAGCCAGGTCCGCCATGGCTGTGCGAAGTCTGCCTCACGAAGAATGAAAAGACAAATCTCGAACCATTCTTCTTTCCAAATCGTGCAATGTCTTGGTGCACAGCCGTTCACGCTGAGTTATGGGCGCTAATGAGTGCTGGGGAACGTGCCAAGGGCGGGACGCTATACACAACTACGTTCCCCTGTTTTCAGTGCACAGAGAAGCTAATCCAAGGTGGGATCAAGGAGGTGTATTTCACTGAAGTGTATCCGGATACGCACAGTGGCAACAGACTCGAACTGGCAAGCATCAAGCTCCACCAGTTCGAAGGAGTGCGATCCATCAGCTTTGAGCGAATATTTGCGCCGAACAGACCAGACTAATCTTTCTCAGCTTCCTTGGGCTGCTCCTTACTTTCTGAGCACCGAACGCGATCCTCGCGTGGCTCCTGTTTTCGCTCCGGCGGTGGCACTCTGACATAACCAGAAAATCCCCATCTAGGCACAGTAGTCTTATCGGACATAATAAATTCTCATACTTGACGAAGGGTCAAAGTACCGCAGAAAACCGAGAGCAATTCCTTTGTAGCTCTTTGATAACCTTTTGTCTATAGCGCAATCTTCACACCATATGCTGTTGACATCTTGTAGTAAACAATTTTTATTTCACGGAGAGTGCCAAAATGACAAGGCACCAACGTGGCATCTAAAGTCTTGCCGCCTTGCTCTCAATCAGCCCCTTCACCCGCTCCACGAACGCCTCGGCCTTGACTGAGCCTTCGGCCCTCTCTTGGCCGCGGACGCGCACGTTGACCTCGCCGGTCTCCATCTCCCTGTCGCCGACGACGAGCTGGAACGGCCCTTTCTGCAGCGCGTGCCCGCGGATACCGATGCGCGGGAGATCGCGGAGCAGGATTGACCTATGCTGTCGCGCGGCCGATCCAGTCCAGATCCAAGTCTGGAATCACTCTAAAGTCAGGGTCCCCCGTTACCAGCGCGCATCGATGCTTGTGCGCCAGCGCCGCGGCGAATGCGTCCGCATATGCAATCGGATATCGTGCTTTCAGGAGAGCCGCATCCCAAATCTCATCGGCTGTCGGCACTTCGATGGTTGCCGGTAGCGTTCGTGACGACTCCCGCCATGACTCCGCCAGCTTCTCGCTGTGATGCTTGCGCAGGAAGTAATACACCTCGCCGACATTGATGGCGCTCATGAACAGCCGTGTGGTGCCGGCCTCTGACTCGGCGAAAAGCTTTGTGACGATATCCGTCGCAGGTTCCCTGCCCCTGATCCACTCCAGAATGGGCCAGGAATCAAGGACGCGAGTCTTCAAGTTCGCGCTCCTCTTTCCTGAAGGCTTCGAATTCTTTCGTTAAGTCGCGACCGGCGCCCTGAAGCTTTTTCCAGGGAGCGCCTTTGGAAAGGACAATTTCCTGCCCGCGGACTTCCAGAGTTAGCCTGGTGCCCTCTGCCAGGTTTAGAGCTTCCCGAACCTGCTTCGGTATTGCGATTTGCCCCTTGGAGGAAACCGTAACTTTATCCATAGACATATCTTACCATGTGTAAGTCGCCCTAGGCTCTGGGAATTCGCAGCCCAATTTACACAGCCGATGGGCTCTTACTCTCGATCAGCCCCTTCACCCGCTCCACGAATGCCTCCGCCTTCACTGAGCCTTCGCCCTTCTCCTGCCCGCGGACGCGCACGTTGACCTCGCCGGTCTCCATCTCCCTGTCGCCGACGACGAGTTGGAATGGCACCTTCTGCATGGCATGCTCGCGGATCTTGGCGTTCATCTTCTCGTTGCGCACGTCAACGTGTACGCGAACGCCGGCGGCCCTCAGCTTGTCGCCGACTTCGTTCGCGTATGCGTGGTGCTTCTCGCCGATCGGAATCACGACGACCTGCGTCGGAGAGAGCCAAACGGGAAATGCTCCCGCGTAATGCTCGATGAGCACGCCGAAGAAGCGCTCGACTGAGCCGTAGAGCGCGCGGTGTACCATCAACGGCTGGTGGCGCTTGCCGTCTTCGCCCACGTACTCCAGCCCGAAGCGCTCGGGCAGGGTGAAGTCGAACTGCACAGTCGAGAGCTGCCACAGGCGGCCGATGGCGTCCACCAGCTTGATGTCGATCTTGGGCCCGTAGAATGCGGCCTCGCCGGGGATCAGCTTGTACTCGATATTGCGCCGCCTCAGCGCCTGCTCCAGTGAGCGCTGCGCCAGCTCCCACTGGTCGTCGCGTCCGGCGTAAGGCGCACGATCGTTCGGATCCCAAGTGGAGAGTTCCACCTGGAACTGCTCGAAGCCATAGGTCTTCAGCACGGCGAGGGCGAAATCGATGCAGCCGACCACCTCATCCTCGATCTGTTCAGGCGTGCAGAAGATGTGCGCGTCGTCCTGGGTGAAGCCGCGCACGCGCAGCAGGCCATGCATCACGCCCGAGCGCTCGTAGCGATAGACCGTCCCCAGCTCGCCCAGTCGCACCGGCAGATCGCGATAGGACTTCAGGCTGTCGCGATAGATCAGAATGTGGAACGGACAATTCATCGGCTTCATGCGATAGTTTGCGTCGTCCAGTTCCATTGGGGTAAACATGTTCTGCGCGTAATAGCCTTCGTGGCCGCTGGTCTTCCACAGGTCCACGCGCGCGACGTGCGGCGTGTACACGAGCGAGTAGCCGCGCTTCAGGTACTCGTCGCGCATCCAGTCTTCCATCTCCTTGCGCATGATGCCGCCCTTGGGATGCCAGAAGATCAGTCCCGGCCCCGCCAGCTCTTGGATGGAGAACAGGTCGAGCTGCTTGCCCAGCACGCGATGGTCGCGCTTCTTCGCTTCCTCGATCTTGCGCAGATACTCGTCGAGGTCCTTCCTGGAAAAGAATGACGTGCCGTAAATGCGCTGCAGTTGCGGGTTCTTTTCGTCGCCCAGCCAATACGCGCCCGCAATGTTAAGCAGCTTGAACGCCTTGATGCGCCCAGTCGACGGAATATGCGGTCCGCGGCAAAAGTCGGTGAACTTGCCGGTCTTGTAGATCGAGATCTTCTCGTCGGGCGCGGTGAACTGCTCGATGAAGTGGCACTTCATGAAGTCGCCTTCCGACTTGAAACGCTCCAGTCCCGCGGCGCGCGGCAGAAACTCGCGCGCGTAAGGCAGGTCCTGCTTCACCAGTTCCTGCATCTTCTTCTCGATGGCTTCCAGGTCCTCGGGCGTAAACGGTTTCTCGCGATAGAAGTCGTAAAAGAATCCGCTCTCGGTCGCCGGACCGTGGCCGAGCTTGGTCTCGGGGAATAATTCCAGCACCGCGGCGGCCATCAAGTGGGCGGAAGAGTGGCGGTACACTTCCAGCGCCTCAGGATCGCGGTCGGTGAGCAGGCGCAGTTCGACATCCTGCTCCAGCGGGCGCGTGAGGTCGATCAGTTGCGCGTTGTTCTTGGCGGACTCGGCTGCCGGAGATGCGGCTTCGCCGGCTGGCTGATGTCCGTTACCGCCGCTGCCATGCCCGTTCGAAGCCAGCGGCTTGATTTGCGCGGCCAATGCGGCGTCGGCGAGACGCGGGCTGATGCCCTTGGCGATATCGAGTGCGGAGGTCCCGCGCGGCACGTCTTTAACGCTACCGTCGGGTAGTTTTACCTGAATATTGTCGGCCATGGTGATGACACCTGTGTGCAGCGTTCACGCTGCGGGTTTGAAAGGGCTCGGCTTTAGCCGTGCCGTTCAGAGTGCTCAAAATACGCTGGGCTTTAGCCCCTGAGGGATCTCTGTTTCTAAAAACTGGCTATGGACGAGATCGCATCAGCGGAATTTTGAGTGTATCGGAGGCAAGAAGCCAAGGGCAATGACGAGCCCATCGCGCCTCGTCGGAACGCGAGGCTTACAGGGGTGTTCGTTGGCGGTGAGCGCGCACTTCCAGCACCAGCGCGCCCACCAAGGCGGCGGAGCCGATGACGATGGCTGCGGGAATGGCCACGTGTTTGTACGCATTCGTCATATCAACCTGTGCACCTCGTATGATGCCATAAATTACGGTGCCGACGATACCGCAAAACAGTCCCGCGCCCATACCGGCGGCGGTGAACAGCAGCGTGGTAAACAGCACTCGCACCGTCGAGGTGAAGACGATGGATATGGTGCTGCGCTGCTTGCTGGGCGCCATGGCGGTGCTGTACATGACTTCTAGGGTACACCAGCTCCGCGTGCCGGTGGCCGTCCCCCGCCTTCTGCCTTGCGTTACAATCAAACCTCCATGTCCTCGACTTCCCAGGCCGTCACCCGAACTCCCGCCGAAGTGGTGCGCATGGCGCCAGTGTCGCAGGCAGCTAATGGCATCTGCTACGCGGTCATGGGAGAAATTACGACCGCGGTCGCCAACCTGGAGCGCATGGTCAACGCCGTCCCTCGCACCATTGCCGCCGCGCTCAACCGCAAGGCCTACTACTTCGTTCCGCTCACGCTCAACATGGGCGACGACACCATGATCGCCGACCGTTACGACGTGCAGCTCTCCGACAGCGCCGTCTGCCATCGCAACCAGACGCTGGGCGATTCGCAGTACGTCTTCATCTCCACTCGCCTGATGGAAGACAGCTTCGCCATCGCCTTCGAGTTCTTCATCAACGTGGGACACAACTTCGTGGAGCGCGTCGGCGTCTCGCAGGAGTTCGCCGACCTGGTGTGGAAGCAGGTGGATGAGAAAGCCCGCGGCGAGACCTCGGTTGACGCCTACGAGTTGCGCAAAGTCGCAACCACCGCTGGACCCGAGGCCGAGAAAGCCAAACACGAGTACCTGCTGGCCGCCTTCGCCGATGCCATCGCCGTGTACACGCTGTCGCTGTATCTCGATGTGGACTATCAGGACCTGCGCGAGCGCGATTATCCTCTGCTGGCTCCCAACGCGCTGGCCGAGCGCCTGCGCAAAATCAACGAACTCTTCCCCGCGAACCCCGGCTTCGAGTTTGCCGTGTATCACCGCAGAAGGCAGCAGTAGGAAGCATTTAGCCGTTAGCTTTTAGCCGTTAGCTTTCGGACGGCAACTTTCCGCTCCCAGCGCACACCCTGTCATCCTGAGCGCAGCATTCGCGCGCTTTTCGCGAATGCGGAGTTGAAGGACCCCTATTTCCGCCCAGGGCTTTGAGTTGTGTACCTCACCATCGCTCAAACGCCCGTCCGCATCCTATACAATCGAGCTTCCAATCATGAACCGGATGATCCTTGCCAACCTGGTACACCGCCCGTTCCGCACCATCATCAGCGTGGTCGCGGTGGCGGTTGAGGTCACACTCATACTCCTGATCGTTGGCATCATGCTCGGGATGCTGAACGACAGCAAGAACCGTCAGGCCGGCATTGGCGCCGACATCATGGTGCAGCCGCCGGGTTCGTCACTGCTGATGGGCGTTAGCGGCGCGCCGGTCTCGGTGAAAGTTGCCGACAAACTGCGCAAGCTGCCGCACGTCGTTTCCGTCGCTCCCGTCGTGACCCAACTCACGACTGCCGGCACTGTGGAGGTCCTCGACGGCATTGACCTGCCATCGTTCGACGCGGTGAGCGGAGGCTTCCATTACCTTTCGGGCGGTCCCTTCCAGGGGCCGTATGACATGATCATTGACGATCTCGAGGCCGGGTCGAAGCACCGCAAGGTGGGCGACATGGTCGAGACGCTCAATCATCAGTTCCGCATCTGCGGCATCGTCGAGCACGGTAAGGGCGCGCGCAAGTTCGTTCCCATCGCGACCCTGCAAGACCTGATTGGCGCGCTGGGCAAGGCATCCATCTTCTACGTCAAACTCGACGATCCCAACCATGCCGACGAAGTTGTCCGCACGATCAAGAGCATCCCGGGCATGCAGCAGTACGGTGTGCACTCGCTGAAGGAATATCTCAGCCTCATGACGTCGGCCAGCATTCCCGGCCTCACCACCGTGATCGACGTGGTCATTGGCATTGCCATGATTATCGGCTTCATCGTTATCTTCCAGGCCATGTACGCCGCGGTCATGGAGCGCACGCGCGAGATCGGCATCCTCAAGTCGCTGGGCGCCGGCAAGCTCTACATCGTGAACGTGGTGCTGCGGGAAACCCTGCTGATCGCGATTGGCGGGGTCATTCTGGGGATCGCCATCAGCTACGGTGCGCGAGTGGGCCTGCGGGCGAGGTTCCAGACGCTCCCCGTGCTCATCACCTATGCCTGGCTGGTGAAGGCAACGATCATTGCGCTCATCGGCTCGCTGCTGGGAGCGTTCTATCCCGCGATGAAGGCCGCGCAGAAGGACCCCATCGACGCGCTGGCCTACGAATAAGACAAGACTTTAACCGCGAATTTCTGCGGATTCTCCCCAGCAGTCTGGTTAAAGCAGGTTCGCCTTTGGTGTATAGGGTGGAGCGGCGTTTCACCTGGATTATTCATCGGTTCGGTAGCATGGAAAGCCCCCAGGGATTCTCGGAGGGATGTCAGAGCACATCCGGCCAACTCGGGCAACTCCTGCGGGCTGTACTTTTGCCGCTTGCAGACTGCTTGTCTCCGCCCGGCCCCCATCCCCTCTCAATAACGTCAAGATTGTGGAATACACGCCAAAACCCACCTCCTATTATCGACCCCTACGATAGGGTGTCCCACCAGATGTCGCAGTAGTTGAGGTTGTGGCATGGCGCTTGGTATTTCTTCCACTGTGTTTGCTCACCGCTATCTGGCCGATGGTAGCGTCGAATTCATCTGCTTGAACTGCCTCGATGTAGTCTGCAATGTCCAGACCGAAGAAAATGCTGTAACTTTTCTAAACACACACACCTGTGAAAGTGCGGAATTGAAGTTAAAGCAATTCTCCTTCCATTCGATTCCCGGCACGTTAGCGTGACATTGCCAAGGTGCTTAGATTCTTACCTTTACGGGTGTTTGTGCAAAGTGAATATTCCCGAAACAATTGGACTCCGATCAGGCGCTTTAGCGCCGGGGGATCGGAAACCCAGGGCTAAAGAGCGTGTGTGAGAACTCGTTCCGAGTTGGCGCGGTGGATGATTGCGCAAAAATCCAGCGCCGTAGGCGCGGAATAGTCTAGGTCCTGTTAACACTAATTCGTAATTCTGTGATATGCTGCGATGCATGGAGATCACCGAAGCGCAGTACCAGCATATTGCCTCCAGTCTTCCCCGGCAGCGCGGTAACGTGAAGCTGCCCAACCTGCAACTGCTAAA
>DATCCF010000293.1:0-10420 GCA_036511435.1 Terriglobales bacterium
GTGTCGGCTATCGCAGATCAAGCTCCGGCAATCGTGGCTCAGGAGCCAAGTGGTTCTGTCCTGGTGGTGGCCGATTTCAGCGGAGCGGAGTTTAGTCGCAATGCAGTGGAACACATCAAAATCGCGACTGTCTTCGACCGGTGTGGTGCGCAAGTATTCCGTCCGACCCCTGAACTCATTGAAAACGCGGCATGCCCGGCTTGCCAAAGCTCGGCCCGTTGCATGGCGATTTGAACCGCTGAGTTCCGGTGGAAGGAATCGCTTTGGTGCGACTACAATCCGACACAATGTTCAGTGGGCTGCAATTCTCCTCCCTCATCCGCGCGGGCTTTGGCGTCTGTCTGGAGCTCAGCACATTCCTGCGTTTCTGTGTTCGGTCGCGTTCAGCTCTGCTTGCGGAGAACCTGTTCTTACGAAAGCAGTTGGCCTTCTACCAAGAACATCAGATCCGACCCAGGCGGCTGACCGATGCCGCTCGCATCAGCCTTGTGCTGTGGGCGAAGTTCTGCGATTGGCGATCAGTTTTGGTGATCGTCAAACCCGAAACGCTGATCGGCTGGCATCGCCGGCTTTTCAAGATGTTCTGGAAGATGAAATCGCGCCCGGACAGACCGAAGCTACCCAGAAACATCCGTCAACTGATTGCTCGAATGGTGGAAGAAAATCCGACTTGGGGGCAGGGTCGCGTTGCCGACGAGTTGGCTCTGAAGCTGGGCATTCTGGTCTCACCGCGAACGGTTGGGGCGTACTGGCCGAACCAACCGCACAGCAGAGGCCCCTCATCGCAGCGCTGGAGCAGCTTCGTTCGCAATCACACTCGATCGTTGCTAGCCTGCGATTTCCTAGTCGTGGTAACGGTAGGCTTTCGCCAGTTGTACGTCTTCGTGCTGATGGAAATTGGCACGCGGAGGATTGTGCACTGCACTGTCACGGCCCATCCGACTGCCGCTTGGACGTTGCAGCAGTTTCGGGAAGCTCTTCCCGGCGAACATGGACACAGGTTCGTAATCCATGATCGCGATTCGATTTTCTCAGCCAGCCTGGACGAGGAACTCAAGAGCTCCTTCGGCCTCAGAGTCTTGCGAACCCCCGTGCGGGCGCCGAAGGCGAACGCCTACTGCGAAAGGCTGATCGGCACCATGCGCCGTGAGTTCCTCGACTTTGTTATTCCGCTTGGCGAGAGACACCTGCGCAGCTTACTGAAAGAATGGGTCGCGCACTACAATCAATCGCGCCCACATTCGGGCCTTGGTCCTGGAATCCCGGAGCCCTCGAACCTGCTGCCGCTCCCGAGTAGTGGCAGACACACGCTGCCAGAGGGATTGCGAGTCCTGGCTCGCCCAGTGCTGGGTGGATTACACCATGAGTATCGACTTGAGAAAGTTGCAGCGTAACCGATGGCGATGAACCGGCGCCGGAATCTGATCACCTCCCCACTGGAATGGTTCCTTAGTGCAAATCCCGTGCCACCTCCTGCCATACCGGTTCTGGCCGAACGTGGAGGCACACAGCTCAAAACACCTCGCCCGGTGCTGGTGGTGGATACCCGCGAGCAGAATCCATTCGACTTCTCGCGCTTCCAGGGCTGGTTCAGTGGAGTGGAACATCGGGCCTTGAAACTGGGCGACTACTCGATTTCGGGACTTGAGGACATCTGCGTTGTCGAGCGCAAGGATCTCTCGGATCTGGTGCGCTCCTTCACCGCCGAGCGTCCAGTGTTTGTCGCTCGCCTACGGCAGATGGCCGAATGTCCTCACCGCTTGTTGCTGGTCACGGCAGCTTTAAGCCAAGTCAAATCGCCCTATCCGCATTCGGCCGTCAATCCCAACCAGATTACGCAATCGTTGATCGCCGTGCTTGCCGGCCTGCGGGTACCGTTTGTCTGCACTGAGACGCACGAAATGGGAGAAGAGATTCTCGCCTCTTATCTGTATCAGGTGCACCTTTATCAGTGGCTGGAAAAGAACGGATTTGGCTCTGCTCTGACGGACAGCGGTCTATGATGGGCACATCGATTCGAGTGTCCAAAGGTGTCAATTGCTGGCCGATGTAATTTCTGCGGACCACAGCGGTTCTTACTTAGCCGGAAGCGAGAGATCCTCGAGAGGAGTGCCCTTTTTGGCAACGTAGAAGGCCAGCGCCTTGGCAGGCGCGCTGCTGCTGGCATTCTTCACGTTGTGCACTTCGCCGGCCGTGGTGCTGAACGCCTCGCCCGGCTTCAGGGTCACGGCGGGTTTGCCCTGGGCCTCGAAGATTACCGACCCCTCCGCGATATATACGATCTCGTTGCCCGATTGCGTATGCTTGCCGCTCTCTTTGCCGGGTGGCAGGATACGCTCCACCAGGATGGCTTCCCACCCCGGCGCGCCCTTCAGTGCCGTTCGTTGCAGTACGGTGCCGCCTTTCAAGTTGTCTTGGGCGCTTAACATCCGGCTACCCAGCGACCCCAGCGCGACGCCCAGTGCCAATGTGACCCCAACCAAAAAGTTGATGCGCTTCATGGAGGCTCCTTTCATAAGCCAGCGCATACTAACACAGAAGACCGGCTCATCATCAATCGTCATATCACGAGTGACCGCTCAGTTGGAGGATGACGAGCTAACCGGAAGTAATGCGTCCCGGATTAGTCGCGATAAACGCTCTTGTCGCCACTTTACTTTCGAATTGTTCGGCACCGCGGAAGCTATCAGAACGCGCCTCCGGCTGTTCCTGCGTTGGCGACGGATTGCAACTCGCGAATCACCCAGAACAGCCGCCGGGCCGATACGTAGCTGTGCTGGCCACCATTGCGTAGGTCCCTGATACGGGATTTCGAGATCAGCTTTTGGATCTTCCGCTGCGACAGTCCCGACCCTAGCTCAGAGTGCACGATAGCGGCTGCTTCTTCTTCGGAAATGCCAGGCAGGGCCTGGCCGGCATGAAACCGGGAGCGCCATTGCTCCAGCTCCAAGGCCTGGCGGGTGAAGATCTGCTCCAACTCGTGGGTGCCGGCGAACAGCAATCCGCAGTGCGGCGGTTGATCCAACAGTTCTCGTAAGGTCTCCAGGCACTCAATCGACAGATGCTGGGCTTCGTCAAAGACCAATAGCACCTTGCGCTGGCTGAGATCGAAACGTAGATTCCGCAGAATCCGGTCGACGGTGCCCAGCCCGATTGCCCCGCAGCTCTGGGCCACCCGCTTCATCAAGTCCAGTGAGTGGATTCCCTGGCGAACGTAGACGTAGTAAGCTCTCCGGCCCTCTCCGTTCTTAGCGATCTCTGAGCGGTTCAACTCTGCGATCAGGTGCTGCAGTACGTAGGTCTTCTGGGTTCCCGGGGCGCCGTAGAGGTAATAGGCCCGCCCATGATCCAGCGCCTCGTAGAAGTACCGTCGCAGCAAACGGGCATTCTCGGTTTCGTAGAGCTTTCCTGAGCCGACTCTGGAGCCGCAATGGGATGGCGGCAATGAAATCGCGAATCGCGGTCCGGATCAGGCCGTCGTTGGAGG
The DNA here is from genome assembly GCA_036511435.1 of Terriglobales bacterium. Lineage (GTDB taxonomy): Bacteria > Acidobacteriota > Terriglobia > Terriglobales > Acidobacteriaceae > Bog-257. Next base: position 3,488 of record DATCCF010000293.1, read on the forward strand.
AGATTCGGCTGTAGTGGCCGTTCAGAAACTGATAGACCGTCTCCCGGGCGTAGTTGATGCGGCGGGCAAAGTCTGGTGGTGTCATGCCGGTCCGGGCCAGGTAATCCTGTAACTCCAGCCGAACTTCGGTGGCTTCCGGCAAACTCGCCTCTAGCAGCTGCCGTCGTACCGCGTAGGAAAGAGCCATTGGCTATTCTCCTTCCGTCAGTTCCTGAACGATGTCGTCGATGAACTCAGGTCGGGCAGCGGTTTCGAGATCTTGCGACCGCAGCAGAGTTGGTGGTAGCGACTGCTTCTCCCTGGGCATTTCGGCTCGATCCTGGAGGTGCGAGATCTCGCTACGGTCCCCGGCACGAGCCCGTATCCCTGATAAGCCGGTAACGTAATCGGCGATCGCCTTACGAGCCGTGCGCCGGATCCGCATCGAAGCTCGAATGTCCTCATGGCTCACTGGTCCGCGGGTGATCAGCTTCTGGGCCCGCAGCCGTCCCAGGAATCTCCCGTCCAGGTCCAGAGCGATGGCTTCGCCCAGATTGGCTGGGTCACAAGCCACCAGGACATCTCGTTCGATCTCCAGAAACAGCTTGGCCAGGCTTTCGCCATCGGCCGGTTCGTAGCGCTCGCCGTACAACTGCACACATCCGCCCTCCGACACCTTGCGCCGCTGACGGTCCCAGAACAAGGCATAGAGCACATCTGGGGTCTCAATCAGTCTTTTCTGGCCGGGCAGCAGCAGTTCGTTAAAGACCTCATCCGGAGTCCGACCTCGCATGCCTCGTCCGCCGTGGGGATGCTGCGAGTTGTATTCTTCGATCCATTGCCGCGCCGTGGCGATAAACTCGCTGGCCAGGGGCAGAGGTGAGTTCTTCCGTTTGCCCTTCAGAAAGGCCTGATGCTCTTTCAGGGCATCCGTACACTGCTCTGGCCGATCCTTGGGACCCGCTCCGCAGTAGGAGGGCCAGAGGCAATCAAAGCGCTTGCGTACCGTCCCAAACCAGCTCTCAATCAGCTTCGACTGGGGATGTCGGGGCAGGCAGTACTGGGGCTGGATTCCCAGCCTGACCAGTACGCCACTACATTCCGGTGAGAAGTCGATGCGGCCGACCTTCTCGTAGTCTTTGCCGTTATCCACATAGAGGATCTGGGGAATCCCAAAGTCCGCAATCCCTACTCGCAGTGCCGAGCTGATGGTGTGTGAGCTGGGGGTGGCCGACCAGGCCGTGCCGACGATCTTGCGGGAGCGCATGTCGATCATGGCGGTCAGCCAGGGCCGGACCGCAGCATTGGTCGATACTCCGGAAAACAGGTCGTTGCGCACCCAGACATCATGCTGGCCGTGGTCAGAGACCCAGATCTGGTTAGGCACCAGAGATTCAAAGTCGGTCAGCAGGTAGGGCTCACAACGCTCCTGGAACTGGCGCTCGCCTTCCCGGCTCAGGATCAGCAAGGGCTTGGGCAGCTGTCGCAAATAAGACCGGACGGCGCTGTAGCTCGGTGGTCTGGTGCACTCTGGCTCCAGATTCCGCAGATCGCGCAGCAGGGCCTGATACGCCAGCCGAATCGACAGCCGCTCACCCAGATACTTGTTTTCCAGAAATGCGCGGACCGCGGGATGGGCTTTGAGAAACCGCGATTTTCCCTTATCCGAGCGAACTCGGTCGACCAGACCTGCATAGCCCAACTTGCGGTACTGTGCATACCAGTTCCAGAGCGTTCGGACGCTGAGGTGGTGCTGATCGGCGAGGTAGCCGGCCAGCGAGTTCATGCTTCGCACGGCAACTCCGCCGATGGTACGAAATGTCGGACGGGATCGCTGGCTTCGGCTGCGGAATTCCACGAGCGGTGCAATCGCCTCCAGGCGCTTCAAGGCCTGTGCGTTCTGCCTTGCAGAAAAGTTGAGGCGCTCCGGCTCGGGAACCTCCGGCAGAGAAGCGAACAGGCTGGATTGGTTCAGATCCGAGCGAAGCGCCAGAGCCGTGCAATCAGGTCCTGACAGCAGCGGCTGCTTGAGAAATTTCAGCTGCGCTTCGACCGGCAAGGACGATAAGACGTATTCGCGCTTATCGCAGCCGCGTTTTTGCCCGTTGCTGATCTTCCGCAAGCGTAATGTTCCGAGCTGCACCTTCCAACGGATCGTTCGGTCGGACCATCCGGTTACGCTTCTGACAGCTTCCCTGTTGATCCACAATTCGGCGCCCACCGTTCTCCCCCTTTCTTGTCTCCGCTATTCCCTCCCGGTTACCATGGCTCATGGAAAGGATTAGCCCAAGGAATGGATGTAGCTCTATAGATCTATTGTATTGATATATCGATAGCACCATGCCAATGTCAAGACCCACGAAACGAAATGTCGCCCCAATTGATTGGACCCGGGTGGGCAGGCGAATAAGGGAGCTCCGTGGTTTCGATCTGACCCAAAAGGAATTTGCCGCCGGGATAGGCGTCAGCCAAAGTTACCTATCGTCAATGGAAAATGGAACTGTTGAAGTTGGTGCCGCTATTCTCCTTCGAATTGCTCAGCAATCCGGGAAATCCATCGAGTGGCTGTTGACCGGGCTTTGACAACAGGGCCGGCGCCCATAAACTCACGCCAGAAGAGCGAAGTGAGTGGGGGCTAGCTCAGCACGTCGGGTGCGGGCAAGAGGAAACTCAAGAAACCACCTAAAATGCGCAGCTTCATTCTCTGTCGTTTTCTGCCGCTCGGCGAGCAGAACGAAACGCCAGTGGCTGGGTTTTAGTGAAAGGTACCAAGCGATGCGGGCGAGCCGGAAGATACTGCGCATCATCGCGAGCGTGGCTGTCCTGTGTTGCCTCGCCTGGCTCTTCAAACCAGGTGCGGAATTGCAAAAGCAACCGGCTCGGCGTGGGTCAGACAAGCCACACTCGTTCGAGCCAACTGCTGGCTTTCGTACCTGTAGGATCTGCGGTCTTCCTAGAAGCCACAAAGTCCATGACGTAAAACCCTAAAATGCGCAGCTCGACCTCTGCCGTTTTTCTGCCGCTGATTGGATACCCCTGTTCTGAGCTTTCCTCGAATTAAAGCTGTTTGTACTCAGATAGTTAGGGGCAATTGGATCCTGGGTTTCACGCTCTGCCAATCTGTCGGTCGCGGGGCCGAAAGTTGATGCTTGCTTTGCAATAACTTACGGACGCCCGACGCCCAGGCACTGAAAATCAATTCCGAACGATGAGGCCCGAGTTTCGAGGAATTTGGGCGCATAAAAAGTCGCCCAAAGTCGCGAAAAACCGCCAAAAACCGCCAAAAACCGCGAAACACCGCGACTGCAAAATAAATAAATACATCACAGACGGTGGCAATCGTGGTGCGGCAATTTTCAAAGCGCCGGCGCGGCCGCATCCTCAGTAGATGCCGCTACGGTAGATGACCCACCAACTGACAAACAGCGCCGCCAAGGTTTCGGCTACTCCCCACGCCACGGGCAGGAAGAACGCTCCGAGGCCAAGGAGGGTAAACAGCAGCCAGAAGGATTTTTTCTGATCGTTCAACAAGATTTATCTTTGCACTGGACGAGCGCGCTCACTCTTGTAGCATCTCGGGGGAGCAATCGGCGAGCGAGCGCGTCGAATCAGTGCTCGATCAATCGGCGATGACGGCGTCCGCTCGCTCTTCTGCCGGAGCGAAGCTGGGAACGATCGTCAGGACGTCGGTCTGCACCTTGTCCCACTGCTGAATGAGCAGACCCTTGGCTTCGAACAGATTGCGAATCGAATGCGGGTCCCAGCCCACGACCTCTTCCAGGATGGGAACAAGGATGGCCAGGGCGCTGTCGCTGATCACGGAACGCTTGGCGATGGGCGCCAGGTACTTGTTCTCGGAAACGGCAATGGTGAAACCATCGCGCCGATTCACGTGCAGCATGACATGGATGTCGGAACTGCCGTCGCCGACAAGACGATGCGGTCAGGCCCGGTCCTAAGTTTCTCGAGCAACTGATCGACGACGGCGACCTTGCCGTATCCAGCCGTCACCTGCAGGATTCGTTCGATTTCGCCGTGCTTGTTGTATTCAAACTCCGTGCCGTAGATATGATCGGCAGGGATAATGCCCTCGAGCGCCGAGCGGATCACTTCCACCGGGCCAGCCGAGATCACGTAGAAATCGAAGTGGTAGCCCTCAACTTCCTCGGAAAGGAAGGTGTAGAGCGAATCGATATTGGGCTTCAGCCGGACGCGCTTGCCGGCTTCATAGAGATGCTCGCGGCGCACCTTCGAGCGGAACTCGGGGTCGTGCAGCAGCAGATAGGCGAGCTCGCCCCCTTGCTGCACCAGGTTTAGCTTGGCCATGCCGGTGGCTTTGCGCTCGAATTCAGCCTCTGAAATTCCCACCAGTTCGGCGAGGACATATCCGGAGTCGTTGAAGCTTAGGGTTTGGTCGAAATCGCTGGCGAATATGAATCGCTTCTTAGGATGTATTCTTTCTGTCATGCTTTCAGGTACGGGTTGATGGTTCTGCTGGTATAAATTCAAACCCAGCTCCTCTCTAGAAATGTATGTGATGAGATATCTATTAGATTCCGGGTTGAGAGTTGATGAAAATGCGATAGATTCTTTCGATGGCAGCTATCATATGTGTTTATCGTTAGATACGCGCCTCTTCAGAGCGAAGAATAGGCGGAAATATCACCATGGAAGGGCACTCATGAAGATTTTTTTGTTTGCAACGGCGTCCGTGATGCTGGCAGCGAGTGGCTGGTCGCAGGCACCCGGCGGAGCTTCACTGTCCGCCGAGGTCAATTCGGTCTACCCGCAGGTGAAGACGCTGTATGTGGCCCTGCACGAGCATCCTGAGCTATCGGGGCACGAGGTCAACACCGCTGCCACAGTTGCCGCCAAATTGCGCGGGCTTGGCTATGAGGTCACCGAGCACGTCGGCGGAACCGGCGTGGTGGCAGTTCTTCGCAACGGGGCAGGACCTACGGTCATGCTGCGGACTGAGTTGGACGCGCTTCCCGTCGAGGAGAAGACCGGGCTTCCCTACGCGAGCAAGGTCACGACCAAGAACGATGCCGGCCTGACGGTACCCGTGATGCATGCCTGCGGCCACGACATCCACATGGCGGCTCTGGTAGGCACGGCGGAGATCATGGCGAAGACCAAAGATCGGTGGCACGGGACGCTGGCTCTGATCGGTCAACCCGCCGAGGAAACGGTTGGCGGCGCCAAAGGCATGGTCGCCGACGGTCTGTTTACGCGCTTCCCCAAGCCTGACGTTGGGGTGGCCCTGCATGCCACGAATGGCCTGCCTGCCGGCAAAGTCGGCTTCACTGCGGAATACGCGGCGTCGAATGCCGATACCGTAAACATCACCATCTACGGAAAAGGCGGTCATGGCGCCAGTCCTGAATCCACCGTCGATCCGATCGTCATCGCCGCTCGCGTGATCTTAACGCTGCAGACCATCGTGTCTCGCGAAATCAAGCCGGGCGATCCCGCCGTCATCACCGTCGGCTACATCCAGGGAGGCACCAAGAACAACATCATCCCCGATGAAGTTCGCCTCGGTCTGACCGTCCGATCGTACACGCCGGAAGTGCGCAAGCATCTGCTGGCGGCCATCGAGCGCGTCGCCAAGGCAGAGGCGCAGGCGGCGGAGGCTCCGAAAGCGCCGCGTGTGCAAGTCGCGGAATCCACGGACGCGCTCTACAACGATCCTAAGCTGGCCGAGCGGCTCAGCCAGGCGTTGATTCAGGCGCTGGGAACCGGACGCGTCGAGAAAGCGCCGCCCATCATGGCCTCAGAAGACTATTCCTATTTCGTCGAAGCCGGAGTGCCCTCGTTCTATTTCTGGCTGGGCGTTGCCGATCCCGAAAAGTTCAAAGAGGCGAAGTCCAGCGGAACTCACCTTCCGTCAAACCATTCACCGTTCTTTGCGCCTGACATGGAGCCCAGCCTGAAGACCGCCATCGAATCCGAGGTCGTGGTGCTGCGGAACTTGATGGCCACCGGCAACAGCGCCAGTACTGGGCTGCACTAGAACGATCGGAAATTGCGCTGCCGATCTTCTGTTTGTTTGATATCCTCCGCAAGGACGATCTCAGGACTGGCAGGGAACATCTGCGATGAAAATTCTCATCCTCACTACGGACCAGGAACTGGCGCTTTTGCGCCAGCGAGCCCTGGAAACCGCCGGCCACGAAGTGGTCGTGACAATCACAGAAAAAGAAGCGCTGGAAGCGCCGGACAAGCTGATGCGCGTGGATGTGGCCCTGGTTTGTCACCGGCTGCCGGATGCCACGGCGCGAAAGGTAATCCGCCTCTTCCACGAGCGCCATCCGGAGGGCAAAGTTGTGTACATCGTCCATATTTATGGCGAGTGGCCCGAGGTGGAGGCGGACCGATACGTGGTGGGGGCCGACGGACCGGACGCGCTGTTGCGCGTGATCGGCGAGACCGGTCCGCAAGCCGTGGCTTGATTACGTGGCCGAACCGTCGGCCTGAAAGAGACCGATGATGTTGCCCTCGGTGTCCTGGCAGTAGGCGACATAGCCAACGTTGGGAATGGACATCTTGGGGACGACAACTCTGCTCCGTGGCTGAAGCTCTTTCTCCCCTGCGCCCGAACGCGGCGCTGAATGAAGCGCCGCACTACCCGTCCCGCCGGATACCGGACTTACGATTTGAACTGCAACTTGGGTGAAGTTGTGCTACAAACGTTGCACAACTTTCGGTGCGGCCTTCGTCTAAAGGGTTAGCCGGGAGGAGTATTCCCAGAGAACGGGGTTCATAGGGCCAAACGGTCGAACCGGGGTGAGGTGCTACATGGACGTAGTGACGATTGCGGTGGTCAGCGTGATTCTGGTCAGTTACCTGATCGGGACGTTGACCAGCTCGGTGGATACCGAGCGCGAACTGCCACACCGCTACTAGAGCGGCAGGAACTTGAGGCGGGGAAGGGTTCTTGTGGATTTCGCC
>DATCCF010000294.1:0-3850 GCA_036511435.1 Terriglobales bacterium
AGCTGGAAGCAGCGCAACGCCTTAATTCCAGTTGTCATCACGAGCGCAGCGAGGGATCTGCTTTTGCGAGGTGGAATAAGCAGATTCCTCGCGCCAAACCCAGGCGCTCGTAATGACAATTCGTAAATCACGATTCATCCCCGCCGTCATCACCGGTAGTGTTGTTCAATCAACCGGGGATGTCGCCGTTGCTGCTACGGACGATGAAATGAGCAGCGCGGCGGCTGAGCCCAAGAGCAATCCGAAGGCAAATCGGATTGCCAGCCAGTTGCCGTGCCAGCCAGCCAATTCCGTCATCGCGTCGAAAAGATTGAGCGCAGCAGCCGCGATGAGGAGGCGCAAAGCAATCCTGCGCGAGGTGCGAAGGAGCAGGCCCACCGCCGCTCCCAAATAAATTCCCAGACAGCGTGAGCAGACAGCCATACTGCCGCCGGAAATCCAGAAGGAGCGCTCCGGCCGCTGGTGGCAGACGATCGCGAAGCCGCGCTCCAGAGCGAACGCGATGATTGGAACATCATGCATCCAGAGATAAGGAACGGCAACGGCCGCGCAAGCCAATGCCAGCGGAAGCAGCGCCCATCGTCGTTGCAGCGGGCGGCCACGATGGCGTGGTTCCGCCACGATTTGTGGCGATGAACTCATCTACTGCCTCGAATCTCCGTGCAGGACTTTGATAGTCACCCGGAAATCGCGATTGCTGATCGTACACGTGCCGGGATGGCTGGTATAGAACGCTGTACCCGGCCAGCCCATCTGGTCCTGAACCTTCTTGCTCCACTCTTCGGTGGCTTGTCCGGTGGCATACTTCGGACGGCAGCTTAAGCTAAAGTCAGTTCTGGGATAGTTGATGCTGTCCAGCACAATGAAGAAGATCCAGCGGTTATCAGGGAAGACGAAGCGCTTTCCTGCGTCGTTTGCCTCAATCCTCTGCTGGTGGGAAAAGACTTTAGGATCGGCCTGCGGCCAAAGAGCTTCGTTGACGTTGTTTACTCCCATATAGGGCAGGCTTTTGCTTGCTACTAAGTGGTTGTTCGCGCCGTAAGCTTCGGCATAAACCTCGGTCACTGACCAACCGTCCCCGGGAGGCGGTAAGCGCATTACCCAGCACTCGTTCTCGCCCGCAGCTGTTGTGAGCTTGGCCTCACCCAAGGGATCGCAGGCATCTTGCGGAATCTCTGTGCCCGAAGGTACTCCGCAGATTTTGACGCGAGAGAGGTATGACCCCGTGATGACCAGGTTAGGCCGCTCGACCTTGAAGGAGGTGATTCGCGAAGCCCGCCTTTCGGCAGCCTTGTCCGTGTGTGAAGGCTGCTGCCCCAAACCCGCAACACTCAAAAGAACGCAGATCGCCGCTGTCGAAACCGGACGCACACTATCCCCCTAGAATCCCCATGCGCTTGCCGACGCGCTTCAGGATGTCGAGCGCCTGGTCGAGTTGTTCGCGCGTGTGGGTCGCGGTCATGATGGTGCGGATGCGCGCCTTGCCCTCGGGCACCGTGGGAAACGCGATGCCCGTGCCCATGACGCCCTCTTTGAACAGCTCGCGCGAGAAGTCCATGGTCAAGCGGCCGTCGCCCACGATGATGGGCGTGATCGGCGTCTCGCTGGCCGGCGTGTTCACTCCGCCGATGTTGAAGCCAAGGGCGCCCAGCTCTTTCTTCCAGTAGCGCGTGTTGTCCCAGAGCTGCTCGATGCGCTCGGGCTCCTGCTCCAGCACGTCGAAGGCGGCGATGCAGGTGGCCGCAACCGACGGCGGATGCGACGTCGAGAACAGGAACGGCCGCCCGCGATGATAGAGGAACTCGATGAGATCGCGCGTGCCGCAAACATAACCGCCCAGCGCACCGATGGCTTTCGACAGCGTGCCCACCTGCACGTCCACGCGGCCGTGCAGTTTGAAATGGTCGACGGTGCCGCGGCCGTTGCGCCCCAGCACTCCGGAAGCGTGGGCGTCGTCCACCATCATGATGGCGCCATATTTCTCGGCCAGCTCGGTAAGTTGCGGCAGCGCGCCGATGTCGCCGTCCATGGAGAAGACGCCGTCGGTGATGACCAGCTTGCGACCGGGCTCGTCCTTGATCTCGTGCAGCAGCTCTTCGGCGTGGGCGGCGTCCTTGTGGCGGAAGACCTTGATCTTGGCGCGTGACAGGCGCGCACCGTCGATGATGCTGGCGTGGTTCAGTTCGTCGGAGATGATGAAATCTTCTTTGCCGAGCAGCGCCGACACCGTGCCCGCATTCGCCGTGAAGCCCGACTGGAAGACCACGCAGGCTTCGACATTTTTGAAGCGCGCGATCTTCTCCTCCAGTTCCATGTGGATTTTCATGGTGCCGGCGATGGTGCGCACGGCGCCCGAGCCAACGCCATACTTCTTCGTGGCTTCGAGGGCGGCTTCGCGCAGCTTGGGGTGCGTCGTCAGGCCGAGGTAGTTGTTGGAGGCAAGGTTGATGACCTTCTTGCCGTCGAAGCTGCACACCGGCGCCTGCTCGTCGTCGAGCACCCGCAGCTTGAAGTAGGTGCCCTTCTGCTTGAGGTCGTTCAGTTGATCGGTGAGGTAGGAGAGCGGGTTAGTGCGAGTGGTCGTTGGCATGAGGGTCTCCGGGTGCGAAGGGATATTCTATCTCCACGTGGGGAGGTTTGGAGTGGGGCGAGGTGCGGCGTCCCTTGTATCGGATTTCTTGGGATCGCGGACCCAGGACTTGCAGCCCCTTCATTTGCGCCGCACGGCGGCGCGCAAAACCAGCCCGCTTGGGTGGAACAAACTCAGCCCGGGACGTGAGAGTCTGTGTGAGAACTACTGACAATTGCGAATTATAGTGACATGGCTTCCGGGAATGAGTTGGCCGACATTTAAGAATTGTCATTACGAGCGCCCCGATTTTGGGCGCGAGGAATCTGCTTTTCAGTGAATCGGCAGAAAGCAGATCCCTCGCGCTGCTCGTGATGACAACTCATAAGGAATGTCACTAGTATTCTGCGGCTCCCTATAAGTGTGGTATTCGCCAGTACCGTTCACGTGACGAAAGTCCAGCGCCGCAGGCGGAGTGCTGGGTAAAGTGGGAAATCGATCTGAGTCCCGTAGGGACGGCAGAGGTTCTCACGCAGACTCGTTGGCGATAGTGTGCGGCAGGGCGAAGCCGGAATCGAAGCGGCTCAGGGTGCAAAGAGATGTAGTATAACTGTTATACCAGTGCGATTCCGTTTTTGATGAGCGAAAGGATGCGGGGAGACGCACAAGGCGAGCACTGCCACTTGGAAGGCAACCAGGCAGGAGCAACAGCTTTATGAAGAACACTCGTAGACAAAGGAAACCAGTATCCGCGGAAGCCATCGCGCGTCTCGCCGAGAAGGGTGGCGATGTTTCGCATTTTTTTACGAATCGAGGCCGCATGATGCCTCCAATTCAACGGGTCAACGTGGATTTCACAGCGCCCATGCTCGAAGAATTGGACAAGCGAGCGGAGGAGTTGAACATCAGCCGGCAGGCGGTGATCAAGACGCTGATTCGCCAGGCGCTCGATCAGCACTATCTGGCAACGGCGGCAACGGCGGTCCGCAGAATGACGAAAGCGCGATAAACGATCCTAACTCTGGGACGCAGGCTGATGGTGCGGGGGCGGGTGGCCTACCCAACCTAGGTCTCTGACCGTCTGATTTGGTGATGGTAATGGAATTTCTTTCGTGCCTGCCTGCGATCGAATTTCCAGTCGATCCTGACATGATGGCGATTCACGCTGCGGTTCCATGCGCGCGCCTCTTTGCGAAGGGAGCTAATAGCCCCGACCCGGCGTTGGCCCAGGCATTGCCGGGAGAACAGGCTGATCTCGATCTCCGCCTGATTCAGCCAACT
>DATCCF010000295.1:0-3394 GCA_036511435.1 Terriglobales bacterium
GACCAGCAACCGGGCAGGCCAGGGCAAGATACGGCGAAGCCTTCTTCCGAGTGCTGCAGCACCACACGATAGGTCATGCCGCCTATGCTACTCCTGTTCCGAGCGACCGAAAAGAAAGGCCTCAGAATCATCACCCCACGACGAAACTCTTCATCCTACGCAGCAGCGACTCCGGCGCCTGTAGGTCGAGATCCACGTATCCGTCCCGGTATTCGCGCGCATAGACTCGCGCCTTGGCGTCGAGCGCCGCCAGCGCTTTGCCTTCCGACTGAGGTACCCGCAAATGCACCCGGCGCACTGGATCTTCGGCGATGAGTTCGTCGATACGCTCCAGTAATCTGTCGAGCCCAAGCCCTTTTGCAGCCGAGACATGGACAACGCTTGCCGTATCGCGCAGGCTCTCGCGTTTCTTCTCTGGCAGCAGGTCCACTTTGTTCATTACGTACAGCCGCGGCTTTTCCTGGGATTCCAGCTCGCGCAACACTTCTTCGACCTGCGCCTGCTGCTCCGCCGCCGTTGGGCTGGTGACGTCGGACACATGCAACAGCAGCGAGGCCCGCTGTACCTCTTCCAGGGTGGCGCGAAACGCCGAAACCAGCGTGTGCGGCAGGTTTCGGATGAATCCCACAGTGTCAGACAACAGCACTTGCCGCCGGGAAGGCAGGACCACGCTACGCAGGGTGGGATCGAGCGTGGCGAACATGCGCTCGCTCTCCAGCACGCCGGCCTGGGTGAGCGCATTAAATAGAGTTGATTTCCCCGCATTGGTGTAGCCGACCAGCGCCACCGTCGCGATAGGAACCGACTCACGCCGCTGCCGCTGCTGTCCTCGTATCCGGCGAACGTTCTCCAGCTGCTCTTTTACGTGGCGAATGTGCCGGTAGATTTTACGGCGGTCCGTCTCCAACTGGGTTTCGCCGGGACCTCGGGTCCCAATGCCGCCGCCGAGCTGCGACATCTGTACACCGCGTCCTGCCAGTCGCGGTAGCAGGTATTGCAGTTGCGCCAGTTCCACCTGGAGCTGCCCCTCACGGGTGCGGGCATGACGGGCAAAGATGTCGAGGATGAGCTGGGTGCGATCGATCACCCGCAGGTCGAGCCCACGCTCGAGGTTACGCTGCTGCGAGGGCGTCAGCTCGTGATCGAAGATGACGAGATCAGGCGAACTCGAAGCCACGGCGCCTTTCAGTTCCTCCACCTTCCCGCTGCCGATGAGGGTGGCGGGATCTGGTTTTTGGCGCCGCTGGAAGAATTCGCCGATGACGGCTGCTCCCGCGCTGGTGGCCAACTCGCGCAATTCGGCCATGGACTCTTCCGCCGAAAATCCGCGATGCTCCTTGTCTTCTACGTGCAGGTGGGTGGCGGCCGCGCTGCGGGCCACGCGGGCGCTGGGCAAAACGGTTCCGGTGGGTTGACGTCGTGAACCAGAAAGTGGCGGGCCATCGGATTCCGCTTGCCGATGCTTCGAAGAACGAGTTTCAGCATCGCGGCCCGCGGCAGACCGGGAAGAGAACTCCACCCCCACGAGGAAGACTCGTTCTGGTTGGCTCCGGCCGGTTTGCCAAGAGCGGTGATTCGCTCTGGAGTTCATTCCATCCGCGCGAGAAATAGATTAGCCCTCGGAGGCCGTGTTCGCGGTCTCGGCGTCCGCCGGAGCCACTGGTTCCGCTGGCGCGCTGGGTTCCAAGTGCCGTTCGGAATGCGCGGAATGGGCGGAACGCGACATAGCCACGGTGGAAATGGCGTGCTTAAAAATCAACTGCTCCTGGTTGTTCGTGTCCAGCACTACAGAATACTTGTCGAAGGAGCGAATTCTTCCCGTCAGTTTCACCCCGCTGAGCAGATAAATGGTAACTACGAACTTGTCTTTACGGGCAGTATTTAGAAATCCGTCTTGTATGTTCTGTGCTGCCTTGTTTTCCATACGTACCTCCCTGGCAACATGCAAAAAACAGCACAGCCCCAGATTCGCGGCCCCTTACGATTCCGGGCCTGTAGAAACCGTCCGCAGCCGAATACGCCACCCACGGCTGCAGGAGCAATCATAAGCCACTTTACGATAAGGCGGCGACAGCGCGATTTCAACTAAAACAAGCACAAGGCCGTGTGATGTAGAATTCGCGCACTGCTCGGAATCCCGAAAGGTATGCAGGATAACCCGGGTCGGACATAGGTGACCAAGAGATGGCTTCCTCGCTAGTGGCGCTACTCCTCTCGCCCGAGATCCAATTCCCCGGCGGTGCAGCCACCGCCCTGATGGTGCTTCGCTGGATCCATTTTGTCGCCGGCATCGCCTGGGTTGGGCTGTTGTACTTCTTCACTCTGGTGAACGTGCCCTTCGTGCAGGAACTCGACGCAAAATCGCGGGGAATTGTCGTCCCCAAGCTGATGTCGCGGGCCTTGTGGTGGTTTCGCTGGAGCGCGGTGGTGACCGTTCTGGCCGGCATGTCGTACTGGATGCATGTCGTGGCGACCGACGTTCGCAATGCGGTGGCCGTCGGCGAGCCGGCCTCCGCTGGGATGATGTTCGGCACCTTCTTCGGACTCTGGACGTTGGCGTTCGTTATCGAGATGGGAGCGCTGATGTCGCCAGCCGAGGCGCTCAGGAAGGGTCCCGTGCTGGGCGCTATCGTCGGGATCACGGTGGCCGCGGCGGCGTACATTTTTCTGAGCTTGAATCAGCATGGCTGGGAGAGCAATCGCGCCCTGGCGATTGGCATTGGTGGCGGACTGGGCTGGTTCATGCTGCTCAACGTTTGGGGCGTGGTGTGGCGCATGCAAAAGAAGATGATCCGCTGGACCGAGGCCAATGCCAGCCAGGGAACGGGAACGCCGATGCCATCGGAGGCACCCAAGGTGGCGAGAATCGCACTCCTGTGTACCCGCCTGAATTTCTGGTTGTCGTTCCCCATGCTGTTCTTCATGGGCGCTGCCAGCCATTACATCCTGTTTGCGGGGAGGTAAACAGCGCATGCCGGTGCCCGTCGTTTTTTACCAGGATCGGTTGTGATAAGGGCTGATTTCATCAAGCATCGGTAAACAGTAAGCGACAAGGAAAGACCCAGCAGAAAATCCAAGCCGATCCGCCGCGTGCGTTCCAAGTCCACGACCGAGGCGTGAGGCGAAACTGCGATGTAATCGAGTATTGCCCGGAACGAGAGTGCGCGGGTGAATCGTAGCTTATTTTCGTGCGCACGCGCCCTGGCCTTCGCATTTTTCCACGGCAGCCCGCGCTGAGATACCGGTCTCACACCTAGAGCATTTCTAATTTAATTGCTTACATATCCGGAGGAGGCGAAGTAATTTGCGCACTCGCTTTTAGAGACGGTGTTGAGCAGTTCTCCGATCTCCTTCCAGAGCTCGTCAACGGATCGTTTGGCGGCTTTTCGGAGCA
>DATCCF010000296.1:0-4599 GCA_036511435.1 Terriglobales bacterium
TAGAGCAGTTTAAGAATTACTGTAGTCGAGCGAGCACGGGTAGAGCGGCGCTTCAGCGCCGCGTTCCCGCTGATCCTTCACCTCCGAGCCGGCTTCAGCCGGCGGCACCTAGACTACACAAATAACTAAACCGCTCTAACCTATCTCCAAAACAAAGCCTTCCTCTCAGCGCAGCAGACGAAGTTCGCGCGCGGCCTGTATACCCTCCTTAGCGATGAAGGTGTCCACGCGCTGATCACCGAGCGCGAATTCGCCAGGCTGCTTCGGAACATGGTCATCGAATACGGGCTGATGTTTCTGACGATGCTGGACAAAGAAGGCGTCAAGCTTCCCTCCGCCTAATCGTCATCCAAAGCAGGTGCCTCCGCGTCAGGCGGCGGTTTCTGGTCCTTGGGATAGAAGGCCATGGTTCCGGTGAATCCCAACGGCAGGCGGTCAATCTTCGCCCATATAGTAGCGTTTGGGTCTGCCGGTTTCTTCACCCGAGGGCTGGCGGATCATCCACGATCACACCTGCGCGGAGTAGGGTCTCCGCTGCCTGAATGCGCATCATCGCGGCGTCCGCTACATCGAAAGAGCTATAGGCGGGCTCCCTCGCGGGTGTAGAATTCAGTCGTCTCCCAACCGGGTAACACACGCCCGCGTGACGAGGCCGAATACAGGTGGTATCCCCGCCGGGTCGGGGAACTGCACTGGAGGACATCGTGAGTATCGCCACCGGCGACTTCCGCTCGAAGATTACTTCTTCCACTCTTCTCGAAAAGAAACAGCGTCAGGAACTCATCACTTGTCTGACCGCCTACGACTATCCCAGCGCGCGGTTGTTGGATGAGGCTGGCATTGACATGGTTCTGGTCGGCGACTCCCTCGGCATGGTGATGCTGGGCTATGAAAATACCCTGCCCGTTACCATGTCTGAGATGCTCCACCACACGCGTGCAGTGAGGCGCGGCGTCAAAAGGGCATTTCTGGTGGCCGACATGCCGTTCGCTTCATACCACGTCACGACGCGCGACGCTTTGCGCAACGCGGCTCGTTTTATCAAGGAGGCTGGGGCCGAAGCGGTAAAAATTGAAGGTGGCGAGAAACGCTCGCGCCTGGTCGAACGCATGGTCGAGGCGGAGATTCCCGTGGTCGGCCACATCGGACTTACGCCGCAATCGCTGCACGCCATGGGCGGATACAAAGTCCAAGGCAAGACCCTGAAAGCGGTCGAGCAATTGATGCACGATGCGATCGCCCTGGAACGCGCCGGCGCCTGCTGCGTGGTGCTCGAAGGCATCCCGTGCGAGGTTGCGGCCATGATCACCCGCGAACTGGAGGTCCCGACCATCGGCATCGGCGCCGGCCCCGAGTGCGATGGGCAGGTACTGGTCTTCCACGATCTTCTGGGGCTGACGTTTGCGCCGCCAGCTAAGTTTGTCCGTCGCTACGCGGACGTGGCATCCGTGATCGGTAATGCCGTGATTGCTTTTAAGGACGACGTGAAGGCCGGAAGCTATCCTTCCGACGCCGAGTCCTATCATCTGCCTAAGGAGACGCTCTCGGCGTTGCAGGGAATTGCGGAACGCAAGCGAACTGTGCAACTGTAAGAGTATGCGGCTGTCGCTGCGCGTTGCTATTTTGTTAGTCCTGGCTTTGAACCTGGTCGCGGGTGCGGCCGGCCAGAAGCCAGCTACGCCTCCAGCGCCGCCCCGTAAGCCTGTCCCGAGGAAGCGTTACTGCCAGCCTGATGGCGGGTTCTGCTTCAAGTATCCGAGTTCATGGACCATGCTGGGCGAAGTTTTCGATGGCAATGGCGTGGTGGTTGCGCCTACCCAGAAGCTGGATCGCGCACTGTGGGATGAGATTACGGTTGCGCTGGTGATGCCACCGTCCGAAGGCGATGAGGAGCCGGTAACCTTGGATGGCTTGATCGAGCAGGCGTCCAAGAGTATCCGTGAGGGTGGCCAGACCTTCGAAACCTTGCAACGCCAGCAGCGGACCGTGGACCACAAACCGGCGCAGATGCTGAAGGTGCGCTATCGGGAGAAAGCGACCGATCGCGACTGGGTCGAAGAGATGGTTTTTATTCAGGGCCCCGATGGCGAGATGTATTCTGTCGCGTTGAAATGCTCGCCGGAAAATCTGGCGCGCTTGGAACCGGCATTTGCGGGTGTGCTGGAAAGCTGGGTGCTGCCCGAGCCGGAACCTCCGGCAGGAGCGGCGGAGGATGATGCGCCCACCCCCAAGCAGTCAACTCTACCTTCGAAAGCAGCACCGCCGCGTCACTAACGCGGTTTCGCACTTTGGTGTGTAGGGTGGAGCACCGCTTCAGCGGTGCAGTTAAGATTCGGAAATGAGACGGCTTTAGCCGCTGAGGTGACGGAAACACCACCTCAGGCGCTAAAGCGCGATCCAGGAACTGACGGCAATTATGCACGCCTGAAGGCGTGCTCCACCCATCGCCTATACACCAGATGTGAAACTGCTATAACGCAACCAATCCGTGAAGCGCATTGCAACCATCGCCGAGATGAAGGCAGCTTGCCGTCAAGTGACCCGTAGCGGCAAGACTCTGGGATTCGTGGCCACCATGGGTGCGCTGCATGACGGGCATCTTTCGCTGGTGCGCGCATCTAAATCGCACTGCAACGTGACCGCCGTTTCCATCTTCGTAAACCCGCTGCAATTCGGTCCGGCGGAAGATCTGGACAAGTATCCGCGCACCATGGAACGCGACGCTGCGATGCTGGAACAGCTTGGCGCGGACGTGCTGTTCACGCCTGGAGCGGAGGAAATGTATCCCCCCGGCGCGCAGACCTATGTGCTGGTAGAGGAACTGAGCAACAGGCTCGACGGCGCGTCCCGTCCGGGACATTTCCGTGGCGTGGCGACCGTGGTGGCGAAGCTGTTCGAAATCATCCGCCCTGATGTAGCCTTCTTCGGCCAGAAAGATGCCGCGCAGGTCGCAGTGCTTCGCAAGCTCGTGAACGATCTTGACATGGACGTAGAGATCGTCGTCTGTCCCATCGTGCGCGAGAAAGACGGCCTGGCGATGAGTTCTCGCAATGCCTACCTGACGTCTGAGCAGCGGCAGCAGGCGCCGGTGTTGTATCGGTCGTTGCTTCGAGTGCAGACGGCCGTGGACCGTGGCGAGCGCGACTCCGCAAAGCTGATCGAGATTGGCAAACAGGTGATAGCGGGAGAGCCTGGAGTGCGGCTGGATTACTTCGCCATCGTCGATCCCGACACGCTTGACCCGGTCGCGGATGTGTCGCGCGGCGCGCTGGTGGCGGTCGCGGGGTACGTCGGCGCAACCCGGCTTATCGACAACATCCTGGTCACAGCTTCGTCACGGTAGGGCTTTTCTCCGTTTAATTCCCGACGGTGGGTGTAACAGTGGGTGCCCCATCCTTTCGCCTTCTTTTGGCGAAAGGATGGGAGCCCAAACACCGCAACTAGTGCTGGCAGGTCACAACCAAGTTTGGAAGACTTCGAGTACGATTTCTTTCATGCCCGCCGGTCTTGAGCGACGTTACGGAGTGCATGACTTTCACTTCGTGACATGCAGTTGTTACCAAAGGCGGCCGCTCCTTTCTGACGATCGCATCAAGCTGCTGTTCCTGAAGATGCTGGAAGATGCGCGTCAGCGTTATCGCTTTTGTGTCTTCGGATACGTTCTCATGTCGGAACATTTCCATCTCCTGATGAGCGAACCCGAGATCGGAAGTCCGTCGCTGGTCCTCCAGGTTTTGAAACAACGTGTGGCGCGGCAGGTGAACCGTAGACATCTGATACCCACCCTTTCGCCAAAGGCGGGCGAAAGGATGGGGCACCCAATCGGGCAATTCTGGCAGCGGCGGTTTTATGACTTCAATGTCTGGACCAAGAAAAAGCGGATCGAGAAGCTGAAGTACATGCACCGCAATCCCGTGGTTCGAGGTTTGGTTGAGAAGCCGGAAGATTGGCTCTGGAGCACCTTTCGCCATTATGCATTGGGTGAAGTCGGAATCGTCGAGATCGAATCGGAGTGGACCGGAAGACGGCGTGAACGGGAAGTAAACTTCACAGCTGGCGAATTATCGTGAATCCGTTTCCCACCCTTTCGCCAAAGGCGGGCGAAAGGATGGGGCACCCAGCGTATGATCGACAACGTCCTGGTCACCGCTTTGTCACGTTAGGGCTTTTCTTCGCTTGGTCCCTGACAACCATGCCCCTCCCAGCAACAGCACCACCGGAAAACATTCCAGCGTGTAGCGAGGCTCGGGGTTTTCCAGCGTTCCCAGGAACGCCGAGCGTAAGAGCACGAATAACAACATAAGAGCGAGGTACCGCGGCCGCGGCCCGCGCACCAGTCCCATCAGCGCTGCAAACAGGAACAGCAGATTGAGCGCGCCCCAGAGTGTAGCCAGGACGCAGCCCTCGGTGTCGTCGCCGTATTCCCACCAGCGGGTATTGAGCGGCAGCATTTCCGTGCGGGGGCGCAGCCACATGTCGGCAATGCGCAATGCTGGCAGCCAGACGTAGTAGCGGAACGGCGCTCGTTGTATGCGCTCGTCCGCCAACTCCGCAAAGCGAGCGTTCAGTTCGGGATCGACAACGTGCGTCTTGGCGTAA
>DATCCF010000297.1:0-37051 GCA_036511435.1 Terriglobales bacterium
GAGAAGACGGTGCGCCCCTGATTCATGAGCCATTGTCTGCTCTCCTCGCATTCAAATCGCGGCAAGCCAGAAATGACTTCAACTTATTGCGCAGCTAATACTTGCAGCCAGCACCTTGTAACTTAACCGGACAGCAGTGATGTTGTATATGTATATTTTTTCCCGTTCATTCTGCTCTATTGGACTGGGCGAGGTGCATACAAATCCCTGCGTGCACTAAATAAAGCTTTCTCTCGCCTGGACACGGACGATGACGCTGAACCGTTGAACCTACAGAACATTCCTGGGTGGCCTTCACCCGCCATTATCGTTACTCCAGTAACGACTCAACAGAAGAACCAGCCTCTCGAGTCGGTCAAGAATGCGAGGACGTTAAAACTCGAATCCGACGGCTGATCACCACACCATTTGTACGATTCAGTCTCCTCTGGTGCCTGCTTCTTCTATTGACTAGCAGCCGCATACTGCTTTCGATTGCATTGGCAGTTGTGCTGCTTCATATCGCACGGGCTCTGGTTGCAATCGTTGGGGTGGCTGTTTTGTCAACAAACTGGCTGTCGCAACTTGAAGACCGCATCAAGTCGAAGGCGGAGACCTGGATTGCGGGAATCTTGTCAGCAAACGAATCCGCACCTCCGGAGACGCTAAATCAAACGGTTGCACCGCTTGTTGGTCTTCAGCTTGCCCTCGCTTTGTTGCGAAATCGCCAGCGGGTGGCGCAGTGGGCAATGTTCCTCGGGCTAGTTGTCTTTGTTGGCATATATCTGTATCTAGCTTTGCTGTTCAGTGTCGCGTACTGTGGCATTGCAAGGCTCACACATGTCACACTTACGTGGTATGACTCGGTCGTATATTCGATTTTTATCCCATTCGCATTTTCCGACCTACCAAAGAACGCTTGGCTTAAAGGGCTGGCCGGCTTCCATGCAGTGTTTGTAATCTTACTGGGTGTCACTACTGTATTCGGATATTTGCAGAGAAAGCTAAACGCGCTTTACAATGTTGCAGACAGTTTGAGCGCTCGACTGCAAGAACCAGAGGTGCGTACGAAAATAGTAATAATGGCGGATAAACTTAAGCCCCCTAACGCGAGCGCGGCGGGCGGCCAGGCGAATACGTGACCTCTTCAACCCTAGGGCGGATGGTCCACCCTTTCTCTGTACCTGCAACAAAACTGTGGGTGCCCCCTCCTTTCCCCGCCTTTGCGAAGGGATGGGAGCCATCAATCCTCAGCCCGAAGGGCGTCACAATCCTAGCCCAGCACGTGAGTGCTGGGTAAGCGTTGTAAATGAACCCGAGTCCCTTCAGGGACGGCACCTCGACGCCGACAACGTCAGAACCCGTGTGCCGTCCTGCCGGACTCGTTCCACCTAATAACGCCCACCCAGGACTTACGTCCTGGGCTACGATTGTTTCGCCCTGCGGGCTCTGGCATCATCCCTTCATCACACAGACCTGTGATCACCAATACCGAATGAAATTGGTACGAGTCGCCCACCCTTTCTCCGTACCTACAAACAAAACCGTGGGTGCCCATCCTTTCGCCGCTTTTGCGAAGGGATGGGAGCCGTCAATCCTCAGCCCGAAGGGCGTCACAATCGTAGCCCAGCACCCTTCGACTGCGCTCAGGGCAGGCTCCGTCCTGGGTAAGCGTTTGTAATTGCCCCGAGTCCCTTCAGGGACGACACTTCGACTGAACATAATCCCGACGGCATGGAAGATCGTGATTCCTGTGCCGTCCTACCGGACTCGTCCCAGCTAATGACGTCAACCCAGGACTTACGTCCTGGGCTACGATTATGTCGCCCTGCGGGCTCTGGCATCATCCCTTCATCACGCGGACCTGTGATCACGAATGCCGCACAAAATTTGGTACGGGTGGACCGCCGTTCCTCTGTTCCTACAAATAAGGACCGCGGCTGCCCCATCCCCCCGGCTGCGCTCGGGGCAGGCTCTTTCGCCGCTGTTTGCGAAAGGGTGGGAGCCGGCATTCCTCAGCCCGAAGGGCGTCACAATCCTAGCCCAGCACGTGAGTGCTGGGTAAGCGTTGTAATTGCCCCGAGTCCCTTCAGGGACGGCACCTCATCCGAAAATCTCAGCCCGGTCAAACGCAACGCCGGATTTGTCCAACAAGGCCACAAACTCTTCTTCGAAACTACGCCGCCGATGATGCTCCGCTTGGTTCTGAATGTAATGCCTCACAGCATCTACATTCGACGCGCTCACTGAGAACGCGCCATAGCCTTCCTGCCATCCGATCCAGGAACCGTTTTCGCGAAGCCGACGCGACGAATTGGATTTCAGCTTCTGCACGGCTTCAGACACAGAGACGTCGGATGGCAACCGAAGGAATAGGTGAACGTGGTTTTGTGTTCCCCCAATCGCTAACGCTTCGTAATTCAGATTGCGAGCCACGCCGGCGAGATAGGCCCATAATTTCGCGGGTTCAGCGATATCTGGCTTGCGCTCCTTGGTCGAGAACACAACATGAAACATGGTTGAGGTGTAGGTATGGCTCATGTACCGTCCCTTCGGGACTCTTATCCATTTACAACGCTGACCCAGCACTCACGTGTTGGGCTACGATTGTGTCGCCCTGCGGGCTAGTATGGCGCAATCTCAGGTCTCCACGCCTCACCCAACATCACCCCTCCGTGTGACTAGCGGTTACATGGTGTTTGGGTGGGGCATTTCGCATCTACCAACGAAAATCCCCGCCCTAGGCCAAAAGCAGGTCCCTCGACTCCGCTTCGCTCCGCTCGGGATGACAAATTCATGAGAGAGGGCTGGATTGGCACTTGAAACTTGAAATTTGAAACTGGCCTTGCGAAACTCGAAACTGTTACATTCCCCCTATGCCGAAGTTTCTCTTCTGGAATCTACACCGGCGCGACCTGCACGGCTTCGTCAGCAACCTTGCCCGTCAGGAGAATGCCGACGTGGTCATCCTTGCCGAGTGTCCCACGCCCCCGGCCCGGCTTCTGGAGGAACTCAACGCCGACTCGCCCGACTACCAGTACGCTCCCGGCAATTGCGGCCACCTGCTTTTCTTCACCCGCTTCGACTCGGGTTTCCTCACGCCGCTGTTTGAAAGCCATCGCATCTCGATTCGCCGCCTCGCGCTGCCCGGGCGCCAGAGCATCCTGGTCGCCGCCGCTCATCTTCCCGCCAAGATAACCTTCTCCGAGCCGAGTCAGATGATTGAGACGGTACACCTGGCGCAAGCTATCGACGAGGTCGAGGTTAGCGAAGGTCATCAGCGCACCATTTTGCTGGGCGACCTCAATATGCATCCCTTCGAGGCTGGCATGGTCATAGCCGGCGGCCTGCACGCCGTCATGAGCCGGCGCGTCGCGGCCCGCAACACGCGCACCGTGCAGCGCCAGAAATACAAGTTCTTCTACAATCCCATGTGGAACCATCTCGGCGACAATGGCGATGCCTGTGGTACGTTTTACTTCGAGGGTGGCGAGCATCTTTGCTATTACTGGAACCTGTTCGACCAGGTGTTGCTGCGGCCCGATCTGCTAAATGGCTTCGCGCCGGAGAACGTGCGCATTCCCACTTCGATCCTCGGTTACTCGCTGTTGCAGGCCGACGGCCGGCCCGATAAAGAAACGGCGTCGGACCATCTGCCGGTGATGCTGGAACTGAATTTCTGATGGGTTTTTGTCGTCCGGAGCGTTGGTTGCTCTTACTGACAACTGGCCACTGGCCACTGACAACTGTTTTTAGGAGGCCTACATGCCTGACACCAACGACCTTTGGCCGGTAAACATTGCCGACTCCAACCTGACCACGCCGGTCACGATCTTGAAGGAGCAGGCCGCACTGCTGGGCGAGAAGACCCGCCAACTGGTGAAGGGCGAAGTCGTCACCCAAGCCATCGGCAACCTATTTCTTCACTACTTCTACATCGTTGCTCCCACGCTCAGCTACAAGTTCGAGTTGTTTACCGTCTCTCACGGCGTCAACTTCTACCCTTTGGTTATGAAGTCTCTGAACAACACCATTTCGCTCAACTCCGAGAGCGAATTCAAAGAGAAGCTTAAGGAAATCTTCGCCGCGCCGCACACTCTCAACGTCGTGCACTCCATCCTTGCGCAGGTCCGCTCCTGACCGGTCCCGCCGGGCGGTGGGTGGCCTGCCCGACTACTGGAGGGTATAGTTTGGCGATGGCTACTCCGCTCGTCATATATCCTCCCGCCGCCGCAATCGCCTGCACCTTCGTCGTTTGGGTAATCACGAACGGTCCGCGATAAATCGGCGAGGAAAGAGTAGGCGTGCTTCCATCGGTGCTGTAGTAGATGGTGGCTGCCCCCAGGCTGTCGGTAATGGTTATGGTCTGCGGTGTGGGATAGGTTCCCGACGGCGGCGAAAGCATCGGCACCGGCGCCGGTGTCATCCCCATCCCCGAGCCATAACCTCCGCACCCCAGACTCGTCAGAAGCAGCAATGTGCAAAGCAGCGGCGCTTTCATGAAGACCTCCCCAACCCCATGCCGAATGGCGGTGCAACATCGCCATCGCCGAGGTCTATTGAGCCACAGACTACGGCGGCCTGCAGTTAGGAGTTGTCATAGAAAAGCAAAAGAAATGTCATAAGGTGTTGATGGGAGTGGCCTGCGGCGCGGCCTCGCAGCATCACGCCAGCGTCTTCGCCCGCCCGAGGCCACCCATGCCGAACTTCACGCTCCAAATGGGCGGTCGAAAAATGGCAGTGCATATGCGCAGGTTCAAGCGACTGGAATGCCGCAGTTGCGGATTCAGGATTCGTTTGCATGGCATCGGCTCGTAAGTAGCTGATGCAAAAGGATGAAGCCAACGCCCGGCTGTCAACATCTAATCGAAGTAGGAGAAACCGATGCCCGAATTGTCGCGCGACCAAGTTCGGTTCGGTTGGTTACTGAAGTTTTGCGATTCGCGAAATAAGGCTTAGGAGGCGGGTCCGGCCTATGATAAACTGTATAAGTTTCTACGCATGTCGGTACTGCAGTACCGTTCCCGCCGTTGTATGCATGGAAGAAGAGCGCCCCGCAACTGGCGCCATTTAAGAGGAAACTCCGCTTTGGCTCTTGAAGATAAGTTCGACGACATCAAAAAATTGATCGATGCGGGAAAAGAAAAGGGCTACCTCACTTACAACGAGGTCAACGACCTTATCCCGCACGACTTGCATTCGCCCGATGACCTTGAGGACCTGCTGACTACCATCGGCACGCAAGGGATTGATGTACTCGAAGGTCCGAAGCTCCCCGGCTCTCTCGACAAGAAGTTCGATACCGAGATGGAAGCGGGCGAGGACGTTGAACTCGACCTTACCCCTGGCGCGCTGGAAAAAACCAACGACCCGGTGCGCATGTACCTGCGCGAGATGGGCACGGTCCCGCTGCTGACTCGCGAAGGCGAAGTCGAGATCGCCAAGCGCATCGAGCGCGGGCAGTTGCGGGTGCTGAAAGCGCTGTCCCGCTCCCCGATCGTGATTCGCGAAATCGTGGCCATCGGCGAGGACCTGAAGCGGGGTGTGCGCTCGATCAAGGAAATCGTGCTCTTCGACGAAGAGGAGATCACGGAAGAGGTGGTCCTCAATCGCCTGAACGACATCACCGGGAAGATTGACGAGCTCGCCAAGCACTACAAGAAGTCGGTGCAGCTGATCGAACGGCTGGCCGATATTCCGCAGAAGAAACGGCCGAAGGAATACCGCCGCTACCGTTGGGCGCTGGGGCGCGAGCAGGTCGCAATATCGCAAGTCATTCGCAGGCTGGGCTTCACCAACAACGAGCGCAAGCGCCTGATCGACCGGGTCAACAAGACTGTCGACAGCATGCGCGGGCTCGACAAGCAGGCGGTGAACTTCGAGAAGCGCGCCGAGCAGACACGCGCCGAGGAAGCCAAGAAAGAACTGCGCAAACAGGTGCGGCAGATTCGCGCCGACCTGGAGCGCATGGAGCACGATGCCGGCGCCAACTTCGCCGAGCTGAAGCGCACCCAGCGCGAAATCGTGCAGGGCGACGTGGACGCCGAGTACGCCAAGCGCGAGCTGATCGAAGCCAACCTGCGACTGGTGGTCTCCATCGCCAAGAAGTACACCAATCGCGGCTTGCAATTCCTCGACCTGATTCAAGAGGGCAACATCGGCCTGATGAAGGCGGTGGACAAGTTCGAATACCGCCGCGGCTACAAATTCTCGACCTATGCGACGTGGTGGATTCGCCAAGCGATCACTCGCGCCATCGCCGACCAGGCGCGCACCATCCGCATTCCGGTACACATGATCGAGACCATCAACAAGCTGATCCGCACTTCGCGACAACTGGTGCAGGAACTCGGCCGCGAGCCTACCTCGGAAGAGATCGCCAAGCGCATGGACATTCCGGTGGCCAAGGTGCGCAAGGTGCTCAAGATCGCGCAGGAACCGATCTCGCTGGAGACGCCAATTGGCGAAGAAGAAGATTCGCATCTCGGCGACTTCATCGAAGACCGCGCCGTAGTTTCGCCGGCGGAAGCTGTGATCAACGTCAACCTCAAGGAGCAGACGGCGCAGGTGCTGCGCACGCTCACGCCCCGCGAGGAGAAGGTGATCAAAATGCGCTTCGGCTTGGAGGACGGCTCCGAGCACACGCTGGAAGAAGTGGGCCAGTCGTTTGCGGTCACCCGCGAACGCATCCGGCAAATTGAGGCGAAGGCCCTGCGCAAGCTGCGTCATCCCTCGCGCTCGCGGAAGCTGCGGGCATTCATGGACGGTGTACACGACTGAGCAGTAGCCAGTTGTCAGTTGCCAGAGAGCGGGGTGCGAAGAGCGCCCCGTTTTATTGCGCTGCTGGGGGAAGCTGTGAGTCCCGCACTACGGGACGAAACTACTTAGCCCACAGCGGAAGCTGTGGGTAACCGGTGACTTGATTTTCCGAGCCCCTTTAGGGGTCGGCACAGGCAAACGTTGGCCGGCGATGTTTCGTCAGTTTCGCCCTTCGGGCTGGCATGGCCGCGCTGCAACGTCACGCCGCTTCTGCCTCCCACCCTTCCGCCAAAAGCAGGCGAAAGGATGGGGCACCCGCGCGAGTAAAACAATTATGAAATTGGACTGAAGCACCCTACGTTATTTCAGCGACTGCAGGTAAGCGACCACGGCCTCGGCGTCGGCACGATTCATCTTGTACTGCGGCATGGGCGGACGCGCCGGCTGTCCATTGGGAGCCAGTCCGGTCATGAAAAACTGGACCGCTTTCTCGTGGTCCCAGCCGGGCAATCCAGCGATGTTGGATGAGGTGTCGGCCCAGACTGGCATCGGCACTGTCGGTGCGAAATCAAGCTTCTTGCCTTGCAGCCACTTGCCCTCGATGAACTCCCCTTTCTCGTTCATCGGAGTATGACAATCGCCGCACTGGCCGATGGCCTCCACCAAATACTCGCCGTGCGCGATCTGCTGTTGCTTGGAATGACTCTTGCTTTGGGCGGCAGAGCTATTGCTCCCGATCGTCATAGCCAAGAGTCCCGCCGCCATCATTGCCATCATCCAATTTTTCATTCGCCCTCCACTGTGTTTTTATGCAAAATCGTGTCAATTCCCGGCTGCCATCTCTACTACATTCTTCGACCCCGTCGTATTCATGATGGCTTCCGTCAATTAAAAATTGCTGTACTGGTGAGATAGCGCCGATGAGGGTCGGCGCAAGGTTGAGCAAAATTCTGCCGCAACCCGCTGACGAATGTCAATCAATGGATCCTGCGGTAACGGTAATGGTGCAGTTTGATTTCCACCGGGAATGTCAATCGGCTTCCGCCTTATCGGTATGGCAAAGCGAAAACTTAGGGATGGTGCGAGAAACGTCCCAACTTGGCATCTGTGAATACTGCAATATGCAACTCCCAAGCCGATCTCGCCGATCTTTGTGAACAATTCAGGAAGTAGAAGTGTAAATGTTAGGATTTCGCCCAAAATGCCGCGCGCATCGTCAAAGACACAACGGAAAACAAGTAAACTAGACCGACCTTGCCGCGCGCTTCATATAGGTACATACGGTTCCATACTGGGGGCCGATTAGGCACGCTAGCGTAATGTGATCGATATCTTCCGCTCTGCCAAATTTGCTCGTCCAACTACCATTTGGCATCTGCCGGGCGGCGTGCGTCGGATCTCCGCTCAAGGCATAAATTGCGATTTTTTCTACCCCTCTCTCCAACAAACCATTCTCACAGGGTTCATAGCCGATGGTTCGATACGCCTTAACATAAGCATCGAGGGTATATTCACGCTCCACGCCATCAGGCCAGTACCAATTCATAAATTGGTCTGGCTCCCACCATCGGATCGCGTCCGATGCCGCCCAAGCGATGCAATTGTAAGTAGGAGTTGCAGCGCTCACGCTATTGGGGTCGCAGTGATGAGGCTTAAAATTTGGAAAATCCTGCTGGAACGTTGGCTCTCGACTAAGTGTGAAACTTGTGGGCCAACTCCTAGACATAACCCTTCTCGTGACCCCAATCAAGCCACGCCTTAGCCATGTCTTGCATTTTTCCACGACTCTCGGGAGGGACTGGATTTTCATGCGCTATAGCCGCCAAAGCCCAGAACCAATGATCTAATTCCCTACGAAGCTCGGAAAGTATTAATGGCAAAGCCGGTTTTCCCAATCCGATGATTTTCTGATAAGCCGGGTGCATCGCCATTGCCATTGATGATGAGTTGGAACGTCTGTCGGCCTTCCAAGCCTTGACCAAGTCCCTAAACTCTTGGGGATTAATTTGCTCACCGGCGTTGCGGCCTGTCAACTTGAGAACCGAAATCGCCGCCGCTTGGTCGAAATATGAATTTTCCCACGATGGTGCCACAAAAATGTATTCGCTCATTTTATCTCGGCGAGGCTGTAGCACAGAGACAGACGCGGGTTGCACCACAGGCGGAGATGCCAAGAGAATCGAATACAGAAGGCTCCCCAGCAAAGCCTTATTGGTAGCCTCATAAATTGGAGTTAACTGATCTGGCATGGCGACCTCTGTTTACTTGCTGGGGGCCGTTATTGTGGAGTGCTCGACGTTGACCACTGGCGTAGTGAACACCATATAGATCGGGCGTCCATCCGGCAAAAATTGCCCTTCCACTCTCATTATGGAAGTTGCTACGCTCTTGACCTTAAGAACTGAGCCGTCTTCGAGGGTGTACTCGTTAAACCCCTCGCTTGACTTCAAGATCGGCACAATCGCTACATCTACGTCTCGTCCAAGCATTGGAAATTTCTTTTTTTCTTCCGGCATAAAACGTGCCCCCCCTCACACCTCAGGCTTCGTGGCTTTTTCCTTGGCCCAACGTGCCGTGACAGCATTTCTCGCGCTCTCACTGCGTTGTTCCGGGGTCATGTTAGCCGCACGCGCAGGGCCGCCTTTGCGACCACCCTTACGCCCTAGGGCTACAGCATACGGATTTTTTCTCTTTCTCGCCATGGGAATTATTATACGTGAGCGGTCAGGAAAGTCAAGTGAAGACATTTCTTGCTCTATACGTGAGCGGTTACGTACAATAAGCCGATTATGAATTGCCTGAATATTCACCAGCGGGTTCAAGTTGTTCCGGCGCTGGTGGAGGGAAACTCTGCACCGTTACCATTCCTGCGGGGCCATCCTCGCGCAGACGACAAGAGGGTGCGACCGGCGCACCCTTCGCCGCCTGAAATTCACGGGCCATTATTTCTGGCTGTTCTGAAAGCGCTTGTTGACTTCGGCCCAGTTCACCACGTGCCACCATTCCTTCAGGTAGTCGGCGCGGCGGTTCTGGTACTTCAGGTAATAGGCGTGCTCCCAGACGTCGTTGCCCATGATGGGAGAGAAGTCCTGGCTGAGAGGGCTATCCTGATTGGGCGTCGCCATAACCAGCAGCTTGCCGCCACGGTCGCGCACCAGCCATGTCCAGCCGCTGCCGAACTGCTTGAGGCCGGCATCGTTAAACTTTTCCTTAAAGCTGTTGAAATCGCCGAAGGTGTTCTTGATGGCCTCCGCAATAGCGCCGCTGGGCTCTCCCCCGGCGTTCGGGCCCATGATCTTCCAGAACATGGAGTGGTTCACGTGCCCACCAGCATTGTTGCGCACCGCGTTACGAATCGCTTCTGGCACATTCGCCAGGCTCTTGACCAATTCTTCGGCGCTCAACTTTTGCAGCTCCGGAGCCTTCTCCAGCGCGGTATTGAGGTTGGTTACGTAGGCAACATGATGCTTGTCGTGGTGCAGGTGCATGGTTTGCGTGTCAATGTAAGGTTCTAGGGCAGAGTAGTCGTAGGGCAGCGCAGGAACTTCGTGTGCCATGCTGATCTTTCCTCCAGTTGGCCTTGATGCAAGGGAACGAAAAGTGGTTTCAAAACTACGAGCGAAGCGCGATGCCTCACCCCCGAGATCATTATAGTTGCTCGCGAAGACTTTGGGATGGAGCTGGGATCTTATCGCTCTTCGCTCTTCGCTCTTCGCCATTCGCTTTTCGCTAATCGCTGTTCGCTCGTAGCTCCTATGATTTGCCATTGAACTTGATGGGTCAAAATCCAGCGCCATAACCGGGGTTCCCCAACGAGCGCCACTTTTGCGCTTGTTGGGGTGTTTGAGGGACGGCACAGTTTCCACACACCCCCTTACGGCTCCAACACTCGTGCGAGGGGGTATGAGCGAAAAGCGAAAAGCGAATGGCGAACAGCGAACAGCGAACAGCGGTCTACAGCGGTCTACCTATACTTCTCCGCCAGGGCGCGCTCTTCCGGAGTCATCTGCTGCCAAAGTTGATCGCGGTGCTGCTGTGCCCATTCGCTGTTAGGATTGGCAGCCAGCGCTGAACTCAGCCAGCGATAGGCTTCTACGCGGTTGCGTTGCACGCAAATTCCCGAGCTATACATCGAAGCCAGCCGGTTGCGGGCCAGGGCGTTTTCTTTTGTGGCCGCGGTCTTCAACAGCACCATCGCCTGTTCGCAACTGCGGGGTACGCCGTCGCCTTTGACGTACATGTCGGCCAGGCGCACGGGCGCAGCAGGATTGCCTTTGGCGGTCGCCTTCCACAACCATGCGGCTTCGGCTGCCGAATCGCTGGCATTGTTGGCCTTGGCCATTTCGTCGGCGCCGGAAAATACTTTCTTAGCGGCCACTTCCTCGCCCTCGTCCGCGGTTCGCGGTGACGGCTTCGGCTTGTCAGCCGTGGGCGCGGCCGTCGAGCCAGGCTGCTGTGACCCGATCAATTTCGATTTGTCCACGGTGGTGGTTGTGGTGGTGGTTTTCGCCGCTGCCGCATTCTGCCCAGCAGGAGTTTGGGCTGCATTTAGCGCCGCATTTTGCGGAGGCTTGGCAGTGGACTGTCCGGTGGCTGGCTGATTTCCGGCGACCGGCGCAGGCTTGGCGGCCGCGGAACCGGCGGGTGGCGTGGTTGCCGCATTTGTATGCGGAACGGTGACTGCATCCTTCGCTTGGGTAGAGGTCGCGGTGCTCGCGGGGGGATTTTGGTTCTGCGGATTGGCCGGCGACTCGACCTGCATCTCGGGCTTGGAGGCGGAGTCAGGAGAGGTTGCGGGCGACGCGGATTCGGTGCTGGCGATCTCCGCCGGCTTGCCGTGAGTCAGGCTCCGCATCTTCGTCCTGATGACCTCGACGAGGCCATTGTTCGTCTGGCGCACTTGTGCCCGCCACTCCAGCGCTCCGAGGAAGCCGAACATCAGGACCACGGTTGCAACCAGCCATATCCGCCAATTCCCTCGCGCCGGCTCTTCAACGCCGAGGTCGTCACCGGTCGCGGCCTCCACTTGCGGCGCATCGCTCAGTCCCAGGAACGATGGACCGGAGATGGACGTCGCAGCGACTGCTGGTCTACGCGATGCGGGTGGTTGGTTGAAATCCAGAAAGCGTGGGCGGTCGCTTCGCTCCTCCGCCGTGCCATCGACTTCCAATCCCAGCCGCTCTCGCACGTCATCGGCGGAGGGAGGAGGCGCGGCTTCGGCGGTGGCGGTCGCCGTCTCCACGGGCACGACGGAGGTGGCATTCGGAGAGGCGGGAGGCTCGGGCCCTAATACTGGAGTTTCGCATCGCATGGTGATTTCTTGTGGATCGCTGGGCGGCACGTAGCGAAAATTTTGAACGTACTCGTGCAATGGAATTTCTGGCACCAAATTGAATTGCGAGGGCTCAGCCTTCGAGCGTTGCGGGCCAGTCTCAACCTCGAGGCCGGTGCGGGCGGGCGGCGCAGCAGAGGCCCGGGATTCGGGAGGCGTACCGTTTTCCGCCAGCGGACGCGTAAGGCTGGCCGTGCTCTGTGCGCTTGGAGTGGTCAGCGGCCGGTGAGGCAGCGGAGTGCCACACATTCCGCAAAACCGGTTACCAACCTGGTTTTCATATCCACAAGCGCTACAAACCACGACGCCTCCTGCTAGCCGAGAACATCCTAAATGATAAGGGCCTTTCAAGGTCAGATGAGAGCACGGGGCCGAGGGTGGCACGCATTCGGCTGAGGAACCAGGGAGGCCCTGGAAGGTCAGCATTGTGTATCTCCGGGGCAGGAGGGGGTGTGGGCCTCACTTGGCCTGTAGCAGAGTTTCGATCTCCTGTTGCAAGACTGGCATCTCCACCTCGCCGACATACTTTGCCGCAACTTGGCCGTCACGGCCGATTAGGAAGGTAATCGGTAATCCGAGCACGCCACCGTATGCCTCCGCCACCTTTTCATTTCCCAAGGCGACGGGATAGTTCATCTTAAATTCCTGGTAGAACTCGCGGACCGGCTTCGCATCGTCGTCCATGGAAATACCGATTACTTGCAAGCCCTGTTCACGATAGTTGTTTTGGAACTCCACAAAGTGGGGGATTTCACCTCGGCAGGGCGTACACCAAGTCGCCCAGAAATCGAGCAGCACCACTTTGCCACGGTAGTTGGCGAGTTCCAGCGTTTGGTTGTTCAAATCGCGGAGAGAGAAATCGGGCGCGACCGAATGAACGGCAGCCGGCGGGCTACTTGGCTTGGCAGGTCCGGAGCCACGCCGACCGACTTCGTAGATACAGATCACGAGTACAATCGCGACCACAATCAGGGTGGCTCTTCTCATCGACTCTATTGGCCTTTGATGGTGGGATAGCCCTTGTACACCCAGTCGGCCCCGAAGTTGTCGGCGATGTAGAGCACCTTCACGTTGGTGAAGCCCTCTTTGTGCAACTCGTTGTACGCAGGCCGCACGTTGGGACAATGGCTCCACGGGCAGCACCCGCAATAAAGAACGATGAACGTTTTGCGGGGCAGTGGTTTTACCCGCCTGCGCAGAGATTCGATTCCCTGCGAATCCGAACCCGCCCCGATGTACTCGGAGCCGGGAATGTGCGCCTGCATATAAAGAAGATGAGGACCGACGTTGAGGATCAGCGGCTTTTCGCCTTTGGTCGACTGCAGAATGTTGACCAGATCCTCAGGATTGATTAGCTGGGCGCTGCCCGGCGCGAGATCGGAAGCAGTTGATTGAGATTGGGCATATTGTGGCGACACTCCGTCGCCGCCGGTGCGCCCAAACGCCCTGGCATGAAGCCCCAACACGATTGCCGCAGCGGTCACACCCAGCGTGAGCACGAGGGCGAAATATCTGACGTATCTTTTCATATCAGTCCTCCTATAAGCGCCACGACTCGCCAGTCAGTTGTTACGCCACCGACTGCCCGACCATTCGGGAATGCCCTGGGCATTGCGCAGCACCAGGGTCTTTCCGTCTTTGATGATTTGGCGCGCCAGCAATGCGTCCTTGTCCTGGATGATGACCTTGGATCCGATGACTTCAATTGCGTCGCCCTTGGCAAATGAGAAGTGGTTCTCCGTGATGTAACCCGACGGCCCGACGTGTACGTCCAAGGTTCCCGAGTCAGTCTTCATTACCAGGTGAGTACCCATCCAGCCATGCCTCCCCTGCTGCTGCTGAATGTCCTCGATTGTTCCCTTGACCGTGACTTCCGTCTTAGGATCGTAGTTGGGCATCCCCATTCCGGGGCCCCGGCCTTGAGCCAGAGCTGCCGTAGCTGCGAATGCCAACACAACGGTTACTGCCACGATTATCGATTTCAATTGCTTCATCAGTGCCCTCCTCGACAGCTGGTTATTGCGAATCCCGGCGCTGAACTACCGGCGCTTCTTCATGAGTAAGAAGATGACGACATCTAGCCGTGAAGGTCGAGGCCACGGCCCACCTATCGCGACATGATCTCGCCGCTGAAGTTATTTGTTTGGCGGAGGCGGTTCCTGAGTAGTTTCACGCCGGGACCCGGCGCTCCCCTGGCTCCTTCAAGTGGGAACGCCGAGCTTGGGCAGAAGCCATTGCGTCAGCACGACGTAGACAACCAGAATCAAGATTATTGGAAACCAGCCAGCCATGGTTCTATTACACTCCACCCGCCGACTTAACTCCAAACTTGCGCAGAAATGCCATCATCGGGCACCAATTGGTAAAGCCCGACTGTAAGAGATTCAGGCCGACGAAGGCTGTGAACAGATACCAGTAGGGCGAGATCCGGTAGCCGAGTGCGAGTGAGATCAGGACAAAAGCGCCAGCGATCAGGCGCACCGAGCGTTCGATGTTCATACGTGTACCTCCGAAGCGTCAGGCGCCGAGTCCAATGTTGGTGGCGCCGGCAATTTGCGTTTTTCAACCATGTAATACAGGACCGGGACGGCCATGCGCGACAACACCGTCGAAGCCACTTCTCCGGCCATGAGAGAAATTGCGAGGCCCTGAAAAATCGGGTCGAACAGAATTACGCTCGCGCCCACCACCACCGCTGCCGCGGTCAGCAGCATCGGCCGGAAGCGCACGGCACCCGCATCGACGACCGCGTGCTCCAGGGTCATGCCCTGCTCACGGCGCAGCCCGATGAAATCCACCAGGATGATCGAGTTTCTCACGATGATCCCAGCGCCAGCGATGAAACCGATCATCGACGTGGCAGTGAAGAATGCGCCCATCAGCGCATGCGCGGGCAGAATACCCACTAGCGTCAGCGGAATCGGCGCCATGATGACCAGCGGAACAATGAACGAACGGAACCATCCCACGACCAGCACGTAAATCAGCACCAGCACCGCCGCGAAGGCCAGTCCCAGATCGCGGAAGACCTCGACCGTGATGTGCCATTCCCCGTCCCACTTCATCGCCAGCCGGTCGGTCTCAGTGGGCATGGCAACGTTGTACTGCTGGATGTGATAGCCCTCGGCAGTCTTGAGCCGATCGATGGCTTTGCCCATCTTCTGGATTGCGTAGACGGGGCTCTCTTCTTCTCCAGCGACATCGCCGAGCACGTAAACAACTGGCCGCAGGTTCTTACCATAGAGAGTCGTGTCGATGGTTTTCTTCTCGACGTTGGTCAACTCGCTGATCGAGACCTGTCCGCCGCCTGCACCCACCCCAACAAGTCCAAAACCGGGACTTGTTGGGGACCCCGGAGCGCTGGGCAAACGCAACGAGGTGAGTGAGTCGATGCTGGAGCGGTCAGCCCTTGCCAGTTGCACGCGAATCGGCACGTCTTCCCGCGACTCCGGCGAATGCAGCAGGCCAGCGTTGGCCCCCTCCAATCCGATCTGCACCGTGCGGGTTACATCGGCAGCGGAAATCCCATGCAACGCAGCCTTGTCGAGGTCCACCTTGACGTCGTACTTCACCTGCGGGTCTTCGACATACCAATCCACGTCCACTACTCCGGGCGTGGTTTGAAAGATCTGCTTGATCTTCTTGGCCAGTTCGATCTGCTGCTGGTAATCCGGACCGTACACTTCGGTGACAAGCGTTTCCAGCACGGGAGGCCCGGGCGGAACCTCGGCGACCTTCAGCCGCGCGCCATACTTGTTGCCAATCTCCACCAGCCCAGGCCGCAAGCGCTTGGCGATGGCGTGACTCTGCGTGCTGCGCTCGTGCCGGTTCAGCAGGTTCACCTGGATGTCAGCCTGATTGGCGCCGCGCCGCAAAAAGTAATGACGCACCAGACCGTTGAAGTTGTAAGGGCCTGAAGTGCCCGCGTACACCTGGTAGTTGGCGACTTCAGGCTGTTTCCCCAGATACTGCCCTAGCTCTTGAGCGACGCGCGTGGTCTGCTCCAGCGTGGTCCCGTTGGGCATGTCCACGATCACCTGGAACTCGCTCTTATTGTCGAAGGGCAGCATCTTCACTTTCACCAGCTTGAATGCCACCAGCGAGCAGGCGAGCAGCAGAAGCACAACCATGCTGCCCAGGAAGATCCAGCGCCTCCCTGCGTTCGCAATTAGCGGGCCCATGATTCGACGGTAGAGCCGGGTCGTCCAACCCTCGGTCTCATGCTGAAAGCCACTTCCCGCCGCATAGTGGCGCAACAGTCGCAGGGCTGCCCACGGCGAAACCACGAACGCTACGATCAGCGAGAACAGCATGGCGGCTGATGCGCCCACCGGGATCGGACGCATGTAAGGCCCCATCAGCCCGCGCACGAACGCCATCGGAAGGATCGCTGCAATCACGGCGAAGGTCGCAAGGATCGTCGGGTTGCCGACTTCATCCACGGCTTCGACAGCCACCTCGGATAACGAGCGGCCGCGACTCTGCGGCAGCCGAAAGTGGCGCACTACGTTCTCGACTACCACGATTGCGTCATCGACGAGTATGCCGATGGAAAAAATGAGCGCAAACAGCGTGACCCGGTTCAGCGTGTAGCCATACAAATAGAAAACAACCAGCGTGAGCGCCAGCGTGACGGGCACCGCCAGCAGCACGACCCCGGACTCGCGCCATCCCAGCGCCAGCGCAACTAATAGCGTCACTGAAAGGGTGGCGAGGAACAAGTGCTTGAGCAGTTCGTCGGACTTGTCTTTCGCCGTCTCGCCATAGTTGCGGGTGACCGTGACATTCAAGTCTGACGGAAGCAGGTATCCGTGCAACTCGTGGATTTTCTTTTCGGCTTTTTCGGTGATGACCGTCGCGTTGGTGCCTTTGCGCTTGGCGAGCGTGATGGTCACCGCCGGATACTCGCCACGCAGCGCATCCTTCGACGCTCCGGCGGCATTGGCGAACAACACGTAGTCCTGCGGCTCGGCGGGCCCGTCCACGATTTCTGCTGCCACGTCGCGCAGGTACACTGGCTTTCCCTGATAAACCCCGACAACCACCTGCTTCAGGTCGTCGGCTTTACTCAGAAAGCGCCCCGCTTCGACTTCGAACTCCTGGTTGTCATGCGCGAAACTTCCCGCGCCGCCGCGCGTATTGGCTTGCTGAAGTTGCGCCGTGACCGCGCCCGCCGTCATCCCATAAGCCGCCAGCCGTTGCGTGTCGAGCACCACGCGCACCTGCCGCGGCAGGCCGCCGATGATCTTCGTCTCGGAGACATCGTCAATTTGCTCGAGTTGGTTTTCGAGCTCACCCGCGATTTGCCGCAGCTTGTAGCTGTCATAGTTCTTGCCCCACAACGTCACCGCCATGATGGGCACGTCATCAATGGAGCGGAGTTTAATCAAAGGCTGTGAAACGCCTTGCGGAATGCGATCGAAATTCGAGTACAGCTTGTTGTAGGTCTTGACGATCGCGTCTTCTTCCTTGGTTCCCACGTAGAAACGCACCACCAGCATGCTTAGCTCGGGGCGGGTGATGGAGTACACGTACTCCACTCCGGGAACTTCACGCAGCAGGCGCTCCATCGGGACGGTGGCCCGCTGCTGCACCTCCGCCGCCGAGGCCCCCGGCATCTGCACGAACACATCGAGCATGGGCACGACGATCTGGGGCTCTTCCTCGCGCGGAGTCATAAGGATTGCGAAGGCCCCTGCCAGCAGCGCACCGGCAATGAACAGCGGCGTCAGCTTCGAATTGATGAAGGCGCGAGCGATCAGCCCGGCGATGCGAAGCGGAGTTTTCCCTTCAGCCGCCATCGTCATTTCGCTCCGATTTGCTTGCCGCTCAATTCACGCTCACCCGGCTGCGCCACGATGCGCTCACCGTTCTCCAGGCCGGAGAGGACCTCAACGTCGTTGGCGGAAGGCTTTCCGAGCGTGACATATCGCAGTCCCGCGATCTCGTCTTTCCCCACCACGTACACGGCGTCCAACTGTCCGCGATGTAGCAACGCGGTTTGCGGGACAAGGATTGATTCGCGCTCTCCGCGCGCGAAGCGGGCGCGGCCAAACAGCCCTGAGCGAATTTGTGGATTCGCCGGAAGGTCGATCTTCACGGTGAACGTCCGGCTCGCCGGATCGGCCATGGGCACGATCTGGACAACCTTGCCCGCAATCGTCTGCTTGCCAAGCGAATCGAGCACAACCGGAACCGTCTCACCCAAACGGACCGCGCCGATCTGGCTTTCGTCCACCTGTGCCTCCAGGCGGAAGCGGCTGGGGTCCTCGACGATCAGCAGTGGGACGCCCGGAGCCGCCATGGCGCCGGCATCCGCCAGCTTGGCGACCACCAGGCCATCGAACGGCGCGCGAATTTTGGTGAACCCTGTGGCCGTGCGTGCCGCCGAGACTCCAGCTTCGGCTTGTGATCGGCCAGCGTGGGCAGCATCGCGCCGCGCTTTGGCCGCGGCCAGTTTGGCCTTGACCTCATCGAATTCTTGCGGGCTGACCGACTTCTTGTCGTAGAGCATCTGGTAGCGCTTCATGGTCGATTCAGCCAGCGCGTAGTCAGCATCGGCGGCTGCGATGGCTTCCTGCGAAACTTGCAGTCCGGCATTGGCGCCGGCATAGGCGGCGCGCTGCTGGGCTTCGTCGATCGCGATCAGGACTTCGCCGCGCCGCACGCGATCGCCTTCATGCACGTTGACCCGCGTGATGGTTCCCATGACCTGGCTGGAAAGTTGCGCCGATTGCGCCGTGCGCACTGTGCCGGTCGCTTCGACGTAGTCGGGGACGGTGGTGCGTTGCGCGGTGAAGAGCGTGACGTCGCGCACGACTTCGGGCGTGGGCGCCGTCGTTGGCTTTTCGCCGGAGCAAGCGGTTAAACCGAGGAGGAGCACAATCGCGGAGACGGTTGCTCTCCCACCCTTTCGCCAAAGGAGGGCGAAAGGATGGGACACCCGCATTGGTTTTCCGCTGTCGCAGGGCCTGCCGTCCCTACGGGACTCGCTCCCACGAAAAATGCTTACCCAGCGCTGAAGCGCTGGGCTAAGCTCTTCCGCCCCGCAAGCGGGGCTGGAGAGCGTGTGTGAGAACTCGTTTTGATTTGGCACCGTGGAACGAATTGCGCAAGAATCAAGCCCCGCAGGGGCGAAAGAGCTTAGCCCAGGGCGGAAGCCCTGGGTAAAGCAGAAAAGATTAACGAGTCCCTTCAGGGACGGCACTCCGCAGCCCCACGGCCGCGCGGCTTGTCGCTGTTTAAGGGTCCTGTCGTTCATCATTGCGTCACCACCGGAGAAGCGGGAGTCAGTGTCCCAGTTGCCAACTCGACACCGGCGTAGCTGGTTTGCACGCGGTACACCGCCTGCCAGTAGTCGGCCTTGGCACGATGCGCGGCCTCTTCCACGCGCAGCAGATCGCTGACGGTGTTCAGGCCGCCTTCGTAGCGGTTCTGGTTGATGCGCAGGCTTTCATCCGCCTGCGCGATCGCGCCGCGGGCGACCTCGACTTGCTGGCGTGCGGTGTCGTATTCGTAGTAGGCCTTGCGCACTTGCAGCCGGATTTCGTCGCGAAAAGCGTCGCGCATCGCCGCCGCTCTCTCCTGCACCGCTTTTTCGCGGGCGATGTGCGCCCTCTTACTGTCGCCGTCGAACAGATCGAACTGTAACTCGGCGCCCGCGATCCAGTTGTTGCCGCCGTTCCATCCCAGGGAAGGACTGTCCGTCTCCCAAGAGCCGAAGGCGTTCAGCCGCGGAGCCAGCGCGCCCTTGGCCATCGATAATGTTTTGGCTTGCGCGCTGCGCTCCGACTCTACGCGCTTCAGGTCGGGACGTTTTTCCAGGGCCTTCGATTCCAACTCCGCGGCAGTCGCAGTGGGGAATCGGCGCTCCGCCAACGCCTCTTGCGGCGCGTAGGCGGTATCGGCAGGCATCCCCAGAGCAAGCGCTAGTTGCGCGCGGGCCAGCGCCAGTCCGTCCTGCATCTGGATCAATTCCTGTTTGCGTCTGGAGGTCACCACCTGTGCGCTCAACAAGTCCGAGTCCACGACCATGCCGCTCTCCACCCGCGCCTGGCTGCTCGCCTCGATGGCTTGCGCCGTTTTCAAGGCGTCTTCGGCCACCTGTTCTTGCTTTTGTGCCAGCAGCACTCCGAAGTAAGCCTGCACAGCCTGGTACACGAGCTCCTGGTCAGTGCGGTCCAGTTGCTGCTCGACCGCCTGCTGCATGTATTTCGCGCGGCTCACGCCGAACCAGCTTTGCAGCCCGTCGAATAGACTCCACTGCCCAGAGAAGCGGCTGGAGAAATTGCCGATCGGGGTTGGCGTGTTCAGACTGTTCAGCGCGAAGTCGGCGGCGGTGAAGCTCTGCTGCCGTAGTCGCGTGCCGAAAACAAACACGGGATCGTTTCCGCGAACCGCGCTCTCGGTGAACATGATTTTCGGCATGAGCGGCGAGCGGGCCTCGCGGATGCCGGCTGCCGAAATGCGCGTGTCCGCCATTGCGGCCTTGTGCAGGGGATTTTTCTCCAGCGCCATGCTGACGGCTTGCGGCAAGGTAAGCGGCGTCGCG
This sequence comes from Terriglobales bacterium, assembly GCA_036511435.1. Taxonomy (GTDB): domain Bacteria; phylum Acidobacteriota; class Terriglobia; order Terriglobales; family Acidobacteriaceae; genus Bog-257. The sequence continues at coordinate 20,622 of DATCCF010000297.1, forward strand.
GTTTGCGCGGCCAGCGGCATCGGCAGCATGGCTACGAGCACAGCGAACCACACGATGTGTGTCAATGCAGCTCTCGGCGATTGCTGCCAGCGGCTTCTCGCGATGGCCGGCATAGGCGTGCGTGAAACTCCCAACATCCCTACGCCCCGACCAATGCAGGTTCCGTCGCCGGCACAATCTCGAACGTCGTGTGTAGTTCGGCGCTTAGCTTGACCATGGCGCCGACCGAGCAGTACTTCTCTTCGGAGAGCTTGATCGCGTCTTCCACCGCTTGCGTCGAAATATCGATCCCGCTCACGATGTGATGAATGCGAACCTGGGTGAAGACCTGCGGCGGATCCGGCGTCTGGTCGGCTTCCACCTTCACTTCGTAGCCCGTGACCTGTTGGCGCTTCTTGCGCAGGATGCTGATGACGTCGAACGCCGTGCAGCCCGCGAGGGCGACGGCGACGAGTTCGATCGGCTTCGCTCCGGTGTTGCCGGCTGCGTCGTCGATGAGGAAATGGTGGCCGGTACCGCTAGTAGCAACGAACTGCCGATGATTGCTGAGGGGTTGAGTCAACGTTACGCTTGCCGAGATCATTGTGTTCTCCGTGATGTAAGGAGCCTTTTGGGGACCCCTACGGCCCATTACATCTGGGCCACACGGATAAACGCTGTGACGCGGCGCACCGTTACAGGAATTTTGCGGGGGCTGTTGGGGGTTCCCAATTCGGGAAACAGCGGATCCCTTCTGTTGGTTTGGGAGCCTGAAAAACAGCCTTCTCTTGGATTTATTTTTTTCTTGCCTTGTAGCGTAACTTTAGTTATATTTTTTGATATAACTTATGCCTCCCGATGAATACGTTAAGGCTCTCGATAAGGCGCTCTCTGATCTGGAAGATCGGGTGCAGCGTCGTGATCTTCTCAACGCCGAAATTGCGGGCCTGAGAGAAACCGTCCGCGTTCTCTGTAACCGCGTTACTATCCCTCCCGACAGACAGCAGAGAATAGCTCAACTGCTTGCGATGGTTGACTATGCCACCCCTAATCTGACCGATTCGATTCGTGGCTTGCTGACACAAATTCATCCCACGTATCTCACGGCAATTGAGGTCAGAAATACTCTGGAGGACAAGGGATTCAACTTCGATGATTTCAGTAACTCGCTCTCCGCTTGTCATGCCGCTTTGAAGCGGATGCTGTCCGATAAGGAAGTTGAGCTTGGACCCGAAGCAAATGGCAAGGCGACGTATAAGCGAGTGCTCCCAAGAATCCCATCCCTTGCTGAACGGGCCGGATATTCGATGGGGGAGTTGACACGCGCTTGGTTTGAGGCAGGGGAAGAGAAAGGCGGTCCACTGGCTGCGCTTCCAGGCGTTTCCGCAGACCCGTGGGTTACAACTCTCGGAGAGATGATGCGCCAGAAACCATCCGACAAAGACTCCGAAAAGAAGCGCAAGGGCGTTGCGTCGAAAATCATGGGACGGTGAATTTTGGAGTTCAATTAAGACACTGGGAGAGAGTCGCCATGAGGAGGGTATAAGGGCCGCGCTAGACGACCCGCACAAAGCGGGGACGGCACGCTGTAGAGGGCCTTCCGTCCCCACGTCTAGCAACTTTGATTGTGCCCCAGTGCTGGAACTGGCAGACAGGCGCGATTTGCAATCGCGTACCCATTCGCGGCGTCCGGGTCCAATCCCCGACTGGGGCACCACTTCACCCGCAGCAAGCAATCGCTGAGATAATAGTACCAAATGCCGAAAAAGCCAAAGCCGAACGCTAATTGCGCTCGCCCCGGCTCTTTCGTTCCAAGGCCGTGACCGCCTGCTGGTATTTAGGCAACGGGTCTCTGCGGAGTTGTTCGGCGCGCTTGGAATCGCACTCGGGCCGATATGATCGGCACTGCTCCACGGCATTTTTCAAGCTGGACAAAAACGCCTGGCACGGCTGGCAGTCGTTGAGATGCAGGTCCATCTCCTCGCATACCGCATCGTCGATCACGCCGTCCATGTAATCGGAAAGCGCGGCGAACAATCGCCGGCAACGCTGCGACCTGGGCGCCTCGGCGCTGGCGTGCAGGATCAGGCCAGTAGCGCGGCCGGCTCTCGACATCTTCGCAAGCTGCTGGCGGACCATTAAACGTGCGCGATGTAGCCGCACTCGCACCGTTCCTTCGCGCAAGCCCATGATCTTGGCTACGTCTGCTGTGCGCAGCTCCTCCATGTCGTGCAGGACCAGCACCATCCTGTATTGCGGAGGAACTTTCAGAACAGCCAGCCTCAAATGCTCGGCGGTTTCGCTGGTGAGCAGTGCGGCTTCGGGGCTGGGTGCATGGCTCTTCAGTAGTTCCTGCAACTCGCGGCTGTCGGGCATCAATTCGTCCAGCGATAAGTTCCTGGCGCGCGACAGCTTGCTTCCGCGGTGGCTGCTGATGCAGCGGTTGCGCGCAACCTTGTACAGCCATACCGTTAGCGCCTGCGAATTGTCGAACTTGGCAAGATGCGGGATTGACTTCAGCAGCACGTCCTGCATAGTGTCTTCCGCGTCCTGGGGATGGCCGCAGACTTTCATGCTGAAGGAGTAGACCGTGTTCTGGAGAAGGGCCAGCGCCCGGTCCGTCGATTCCGGCTGGTTCTCACGAATCAGTTCCAGCGCCTGCTCTACTGCTTGGGGCATGATTCAGGGTAGCCGATACCGTGTCACCCAGCCAATCTCTTTGAGCAAAGAGTTTCCCCGGCCTGAGACAAACTTGCAGCGGCTGGCTGCTTAGGGTGACGACCGCTTCCGATCGTTCTTCGACAGGATCCCCTCCGGCGTAAGCCAGGGCGCTCTGCTGGTAGATGTATTCCGCGAACTGCCTAGGCGAGTTCCATTAGTTTTTGCAAAGCAAAACGCGGGAACTTATCCCTGCAAATCGGGTTTCATCAAGCGTAGTCAAATTGACACTCAACTTGCAATGAGTACCCCGTGGCGCGCATGTTACGAAAACTCGGAAATCTTTGGATGACGATGTTAACATCGAACGCGCCACTCACCGCGGCCACGGCATACGTGGCGGCGTTTATCATGCAACGAGTGCCGAGGAGCGTTGGACGATGAAGATGAATCTTATACACACAGCCGTGATCTTCGCGGTGCTTGCCGGAAGTACGGCGGTTTACGCGCAGATGGGTCCGGACCAGGGCGGTGGCCAGTGGGGTCACGGCCCCGGACAGCCAATGACCGCCGGTCAGCGGCTGGTGCACATGACCAAGCAGCTAAACCTGAGCGATGCGCAGCAGCAACAGATCAAGCCCATCCTGGAGAGCGAGGCGGTGCAGATGCAGGCCCTGCGTGCGGAGTCCTCACTTTCACCACAGGAGCGCATGAGCAAGATGACGTTGATTCGGCAGTCCACGTCGGAGCAGATCAAGCCGATCTTGAATACCGATCAGCAGCAAGAGTACGAGCAGATGATGAGCCGGCATAGCCACGGCGGACCGGGTCAGAATCAGCCGCAAGGGGAAGCTCCGCCGCCGCAGTAGTTTGACTAAACGAAGCAGCCACTGGTGGCGGGTTGATTGCGCCTTCCGACGTTGTGAAAAGCTCGTGGAAGCTTTTGGTGGAAGCCCCTGCTTCAGCAGAGGGAGCTGGACTTCAGTCCAGCGGACAGGCGTTCAATTTTAAAATGGGCTTTAGAGTGTGTGTGAGAACTCGTTTTGGGTTGGCACGGTGGAACGCTTGCGCAATAATCCAGCGCCGTAGGCGCGGCTCAGTCTAGCCCAGCACGGAGCCGCAGGCGGAGTGCTGGGTAAAGTGGGAAATAGATCCGAGTCCCGTAGGGACGACAGAGGTTCTCACACACGCTCTTTAGTCCCGGGATTTCTTTATCCCGGCGCTAAACCGCAGGATCGAAGTCGGACTTTTCCCGGAGCGCTGACGCGCTCCTTCCCCCGCATCAACCGGGGCTCCCACCAAGAAGTACACTCTCCGGGTTTTGGGCGGACTTTTTCCGCAGCCCGTGAAGGCGTGCCCCACCCATCACTGGATACAGCAACCCTGGAACTGCTCTTAAATCCGCAAGAGAGAGGACCTGCGATGCGCCGCAGTGTGTCTGTGATTGCCGTGCTGTTCTTGTTGTTTCCGCTTGCCATCCTGGCACAACACGGAGGCCGGCACGGCGGCTCCACCGGTACCAGCGGCGGAACAAATGCACCAGCGCAAGATCCCGACATGGCGACCTTCAAGCACGCCATGGCAGTACAAGCCAGCCAGCAACAGATCGCGCAGTTTGCCCTGATGGATCAAAAGCACGGAAGCCGCGCGGCAGCAGGCGCACGATCTTCAACACCTGGGTTCGGACGCGAGCGATTCACACGGCCTAATCGGCAAGGCGACTGGCTTACAGAATTCCGTTGAGGCAGCTCAGAACGAAAATCGGGCCTTCCGGCGATCGCTTTCGGATTCACAGGAAGCCGGATTGAAGACCCTGACCAAGAAGTTGACCAAGTCCGACTCTGCTGTTAGCAAAGGCGCCAAAGCCATCTCGCGGCAACTGGAGCAGGGCATGCTTGACTGGGAGCGACTGGCAAGCGCCGCCGCGAACCTGGAGAAGGCACTTGCCGCGTTGCAGTCCGACCAGCTCAATCTCGGAAAGGAGATGGGCATCCAGTCTCATTGAATTTTCGCGGAAAGCCGCGGGCGAATGGGGGCGCGCATGGCAGGTCAGTAGTCACCATCTTCCTCTTCTTTTTCTTCGTCCTCGTCTTCTTCCTCTTCTGCATCCTCGACGCGAGTCAGTTCGAGAGGCTCCACGGCCACGACTTCAAAATCGGTCCCGCATTCAGGACACGAAACGATTTCTCCCTCGTCTACGTCGTCTTCTTCGATGTCCAGATCGCTCTCACACTCAGGACAAATAACCATGATGATTGCCTCCCGGTTCTCGATGACCCCGTCGGAATTACATCCACGCTGCCCTGCATTTATATTTAGAATCTCTGGGCAGCAGCGTCAAGTGATAGACGCATCGGCTTTCCTAAAGTTCTCGGAGTTGCCATGTTCATTCTGAGTTCAATCCTAAACGGAATCGCGGTTTTGATGCTGACGATGATGCTCGCGGTTGCTCTTTTTTCTCGGCAGCCGGACAACATCTTGCCGGGAACTCCTGACCCGCAGATCGCTGCGGCCCTGCGCGAGGTCTCTGCCGGGCGCATCCGGCAAACCATCGAGAAGCTGGTCAGCTTCGACACTCGGCAGACGCTGTCGTCGGATATGCCGGCCTCCAGCGGAAAAGGTGCGACCGCTGCGGCGGAGTGGATCCGAAGCGAATTCGCACGCTATGCCAAAGAGTGCGGTGGATGCCTGGAGGTCAAGACTGACGAGTTTACGCAAGAGCCGGGGCCGCGAGTTCCGAAGTCCACGAAGATCACCAACGGCTATGCCGTGCTGCGCGGCACTAATCCTGCGAATGCCGGCCGCATGTACATAGTGAGTGGGCATTACGATTCTCGCAACAGCGATATCAATGATGCGGCGGGACCCGCGCCCGGCGCCAACGACGACGGCAGCGGCACCGCGGTAAGCCTGGAATGTGCGCGCGTGTTGAGTAAGCATCGTTTTCCCGCCACCCTCATCTTTCTCACTGTGGCCGGAGAAGAACAGGGGCTCGACGGGAGCGGCCACTTCGCCAAGATGGCCAAGGCGGAGGGCTGGGATCTTGAGGCCGTGCTGAATAACGACATCGTGGGTGGAGACCGTACTCCGGGAGACACCTTGCAGAATGCGCACGTCGTGCGTGTCTTTTCCGAAGGCATTGCCACGACGGCGACAGAAAAGGAGCTGCACCTGATTCGCTCACTCGGAGGTGAGAGCGATAGTCCTTCGCGGCAACTGGTGCGCTATGTCGCGTCGGTCGCCCAAGAGTACCTTCCGCCCGCCACCTTCAGCCCGTTGCTGGTCTTCCGGCACGATCGTTATCTACGCGGTGGCGATCATTTCTCGTTTAACCAGCAGGGATTCGCGGCGGTGCGGTTGACTGAATTTCGCGAGAACTACAACCATCAACACCAGAACGTACGCACCGAGAATGGCATCGAATATGGCGATCTGCCGAGGTTTGTGGACTACGATTACACCGCGAATGTGGCGCGTCTGAATGCGGCGACCCTGGCGTCGTTGGCGTCAGCTCCGGCGCCGCCGGCCAATGTGCGCCTGTTGACCAAGGAGTTGCAAAACGATTCCACGCTGGCGTGGGAGGCTTCGCCCGGCGGACTAGCCACCGGCTACGAAATTCTGTGGCGCGATAGCACCGCGGCGGACTGGCAACATGTGAAGCCGGTGGGTAATGTCGCCAAGGCCACTTTGCCGCTTTCCAAGGACAATGTAGTCTTTGCTGTACGCGCCCGCGATGGCAGGGGCCATCGCAGTTTGGCGATCATACCGCTGCCGGAACGCTGAGGCCCGGCCCTACACAGAACGGAGTAAGCCATGCCACGCGGCTCGTCAACCATGTCCATGAGTTTCCCGCCGTTCACCCGCGCGGTGAAAGAGTTACTCATCGCCAACAGCGTCGTCTTCCTGCTGTTCTGGTTCCTCCGGGCGTTCAGCGCCACGGCCCTGTTCGGGGAGTGGGCCTACGCCCATCTTGGGCTGGAAGGCGCGGCCGTCGCGCATGGCGAGATCTGGCAGTTGGTGACCTACTCGTTCCTGCACTACGGCGTACTGCACATCCTGTTCAACATGCTCGCGCTGTGGATGTTTGGCGCGCAACTTGAACAGGACTGGGGCTACAGCCTGTTCCTGCAGTTCTACTTTTTCTGCGTGATCGGCGCCGCGCTGGTCACGGTTGTCGTTTCCTTCACTGGTCTGCTCGGTGTTTCTCCTCGGACTCTCACCGTGGGAGCGTCGGGTGGCATCTACGGACTGCTGCTGGCCTTCGGTATCCTGCACGGCGAATCGCAAGTCATGCTCTTCCCGCTGCCGTTCCTCATCAAGGCCAAATACTTCGTGATCGGCATCATCGCCTTGGCGATGTATGGCGCGTTGTCGTCCGCGCAGGGTGGAGGGCAGTCGATCGCCTACATGGCCCACCTCGGAGGAGCGCTGTTCGGATACATCTGGCTGAAGTTCATTCCCCGCCGGGGTTTTGGCTATGCCGCCTCGGAGCGCGCATTCGGACTGCGGAACTCCTATTACCGCTGGAAGCGCAAGCGCGCGGCGCGCAAGTTCGAGGTGTACATGCGCAAGCACGATCGCAGCGACTACCGGCACGATGACTACTTCGACGAGCACGGCAACTTCCGCGATCCCAGCACCCGCGACGTGCGCAAGAAAAACGGCGACTCCACCCCGCCGTGGGTGAACTGAGCTGAGAAGTCTTACTCAACTTCAACTCGTTCGCCTCAGGCCGCCCATATTGGCCGGGACGCCCGGCATCGGCGGATGGCTCAGGATAGCCGGACATCAAGGACGTTGTGTGCTATAAACTTATTGCAACGCCCGTGAGCGCCCCTTCCGACCCTATGGCAAACCGCAGACAGTGGCGGATGAACCTTCATCTTAGGCTAGTGAGAATTGCGGCGACGAGCGAGACACTCGATCATCTTCATAGTCCAATCGAGCAAGAGATCGCAGCGGCTTCCCAGCGTATAGAGGAAGCCACACGCAAAGTCGAAGACGAGTATCGGGATGCAGTGATAGATGACGAATGTGCTCGTGTCGAGGAATTACTTGGCTTGGCGTTTGTCGCCGCACAAACCTTCATGACTGGCGTTCGAAGTAGCATAGCCACGCTATCGAAAGCATGCGAAAGCGATTTTAGTCATCCACTCGCGTTTGTAAGCGACCCCAAGGCATTCTGTGTGTTCGACACAGGTGAGCCGCTGCAAGCCGGTTCAACGCATACTACGATCCGAGCAATAAATGCGATCACGAACTATTGGAAGCATCAGGACGACTGGCCGACGCGCGAGGAGATAAAAAATCACCGGTGCGTGGCCGTCTGGGACTCGGCGAACATGCGCGATAACGAAAAGAACACGGTTGAGATCGTTGCCAGCATCGGAATGGCACCGCTTTCATCGGGCAACCTCCGCACCGCAGTTGAGATGCTAGGGGTGACCGATTACGGAGACCTGTCTCCGGTTCGGCAAAAACTGAAGGACTGGGCGAATGCTCTCTATCAAGCCGCTCGTCAGGCGGTCGATCAGTTAGAGTTAGACGGGTAGGGCGATTGGCGAATGGCGGAAACATGGCAACGACCGAAGAGAGCGTGAAGTGTACGAAATGCGGGTCAACTCAAGTACACGCCGAGAAACGCGGGTGGCGTATGACCACCGGCTTTTTCGGCAGCAGTAAGATTTTCATAACTTGCTTGAAGTGCGGCAACAAATTCAAACCGGGTGATGCGCCTAGATATTCGGCGTACTCGGCTGAGGAAAAACACGACACCCAGGTCGGACTGATCGCGCTCGCAGTGATTGTTGCGGTTGGTTTTCTCCTGCTTAGAGCGTGCTCTTAAAGCGGACTCAGTTTTTACATTTCGTCGCCAGCCAGTCCTCGACTGTACGCTTCAAAGCCGGGCCTGTCTGTTCGTCATTCGGAAGTTCTAGATATTCCTCGACACCAGTGACGTGAAGCGTAATGTTTCTTTCAGTTGTGAGATTATCAACCACTGCCGACTCTCGATTGACGGCGTTCTGCTTCATCCAATCCTTGACGATTTCACGGACTGCAATGCATTTGTTGCTCGTACACATTCTTAAAGTGTATACCGGCTGGGCCAGGTTTGCTGACGGCGACGGCGGCCGGCCATTTTACTGTTGCGGCGGTACATCATTCCACGGCGCGCCGGGTGCCTCACTCAAGCTTCCTTTCCTTGGGTGGGGATTTTATCTGTCCCACATTATCGCATGAGCCTGTTTCATAGCGTACCGATTCTTAATTATTGTGTATTGCCATAGTGCTGTTGGAGATCAGCGGCGCCGCGAAGGTGATGCTCACACCATAACGCGTGGGTAAATTGAGAAGCCTTACTCAACCTCAACCCCTTCGCTTCACGCCGCCCATATTTCAAGCTTGAACTTGCAATAGCTATGGATCATTTCGAAATCGGCGCGATTGGAGGTAATCACGCGAGCGCCGTTAGATCGAGCCGTGAGGGCGATCAGCACATCGAAATGCATGTTGCGAAGTTTTTCTGGGATAAATCCTTTTTCTGCGCCGATCTTCCCTAGCAGTTGTCCCGACTCCAGCCAATTCCCCGCCGTAGGAGTCAGCACCGGATGATTGCGCTGCAGGGCCCGCAGAAATTCCCGCTCCGCCGGCTTTCTGGCGCCGCGCCATAACTCCGCCAACACTACCGAAGACGTTCTGACCAGCCCGCTGACCGATTCGATTCGCTGCCGGTGGCGCCCGGTCCGCAGGTCGTCAAGAAATATGTCGGTATCGAAGAGGATGAGGTCACTCATCGTGCCCCGCGAACGACAGCTTTCCCCGGTGCTTTCTCATCAAGTCCTTGAATCGCTTCGTTGCCACAATTTCCCGAAGCGCCACATGGACCGCCTCGGTGCGGGATTTTACGCCCAAGACCTTCGCCGCCTCGTCCGCCAGGTCCGTGTCCAGCCTGATCGATGTCATGGTCACAGTCATGAGTTGAGCCTCGCTTGTATATACGCATCAAGCGCCGCGATTACCCCCGCGATTCGCTGCCAGAGCTATCCCGCGAATCTGCCCGTTCCTAACGCAACCATTTTCGGTTATTGTGTATTGCCATAGCGCCAACGGGGATCGGCTGCGCCACGGAAGATGACTCGTACAGCACAATGCATTCTGGCTGGGATACTGGTGTCAGCGATGGCGACCGCAGGTCGAAAAGCAATCGGCCAAGTTGCGCCATCTCCTACTCGGGAACAATCGCCTCAAGGGCAAGCGTCACCATTGCCATCTTCTCCCCTCGTGTCGCACGATCTGCCGCCGGGAATTCATGAACCATCGCTTTCCTCGCAAACTCTGTTTGACTTCAAGGATTCCGACATCAAGTTCAGCCTGACCAGCTTGATGAATGTCCTTCGTGACAGCCGCCATGAAGGCTGGGTCCTGGCGGCCTATCCCGATCCCAAGACCAGCCGTCCGCTGATTGGCGCGGGATTCGGTCTCGATGTTCCGGCGACCGAGCACCTACAGCGCGACCCGCTCAATCCCCATCCGTTCATCGAACCTTCTACGGCCCAACTGTGGCAGGCGGCGGGACTTGATTCAGCAAAGCTGCAGAGCATCCTCGACCAGTTCGATCGTGATCTGACGGCATGGAAGAAGAAAAAGTTTCGCAGGAAGATCAGGATCCACGCGCTGTCGCCGCAACTGACGGAAGAGGACGCCACAAAGTTGCTACGCATTTCCGCCATTCAGGCCACCTACAACGCGATGGCCTACTGCCGTTTCTTCGATCAGCTAACCGCGTCGCAGCAGATGGCATTGAGCCAGCTTGTGTTTCAGATGGGCGTGAATCTCGAAGAGTTCACTCAGTTTCTCAGCGCCCTGAACGATACCAGCAGCTACCGCGAAGCGGCACAACTCGCGAGCGATCTGCAACCGGAAGCGGAGCACTGGAAGACGGTGCAATCTACGCTCATCCAAAGCCAATGGGCCAGACGCTATCGCACTCGCGCCATAGCCGTCATTGCGATGTTCGACCCGACTTACGAGAACGATCCCCGAGCAGCCGAGCGTAAGGTGCAGGTCACGCTTCGTCCCAGGATTGCGCATCATCGCAAGAGGGCGCACCTAACGTCTGTCGCTACTTCGACTGCGCCTCGGCGCGAGACTTCAGGAAAACATCCACGTTGATCTTGTCCACCAGCGACACGCCGGTGTCCACAAAAGCCGGAGCCGGAGAAAAGGAGTTCCATGCGTAATCCGCCTTGAGATCGACGGGATAATGGTGGATATCATCCAGCGCCTTCAACCCGTAGTACGCCATGGTGTAGGGCTTCCGTGAAATCGTGGAGTCGATCACCCCATCCTTGATCAGGTTGAGCGTTGCTTCATCCGCATCCATCGCGATGATCAGCCGGTCGGTCGCCTTCTCCCGTCTTACCGCCTCGGCAACATCTTTCCTGGACGAAGCTTCCAGGCAGATAAACGCGTCAACTTTGGGGGCGGTTTTGTCGCGCAAGTAATGGGAAGTTCGATCAAAGGCGTTGCCGGAATCTCCTTATGATGTTGAACGCTTCAACAATTTTGATGCTTGGGCTATCGGAGAACACGTCCTTGTAGCCTTTGAGTCGCTGCTCCATATTCGTCTGCGGCATGGTGTAGAAGACGACGCTGCCTTTACCATGCAGCTTCTGGACTACTCGCTCGCCACCCAGACGTCCGGCTTCCAGATTGTTGGTGCCGATGAAGTAAAGCCTTCGGCTCTCCGGTGCATCCGAGTCGATGGTGATGACCGGTATCCCGGCGTTCATCGCGGCATCAATCTCCGGCTTCATCAAAGCCGCATCGGCGACCGACACCAGAAGGCCTGCGGGTTTGAGGGCGACAGCGCCGCGGAATTCCTCTGCCTCGGCTTGCGGGTCGTACGTTTCCGGGCCGCGGACGTCGAACTTGACACCATACTGCGCAGCCGCTTTGGCAAGGCCGGCAGCGGCGGTCTGCCAGTAGGGCAATTTGGGATTGACGGTCACCAGGATGTAGCGTTCGGAGTTGTCGTGACGCGAACAACCCAGAAGAAGAGACATCGCCACAACGATTGACGTCAGGAGTGTGTACTGCGCAGCAGCCTTCATAGTCGCCTCGTTGGTGAAAAGATCGCGGGCAAGACGAGTTGCCACCGCACCATTGCGACCGTGCCAAGACATCCTGCCCGGCAAAGCCGGATTGTACCGCCAGGAATGAGGTGTGGGAACCCGATTGTTGCAGAATTACACGGCGTGTTTTGCCCGGCTCTCCGCACTGGGCTGCTGACGTTCGCAAGCCCTCGTTCTCACCGCCGCTCGATCGGGGCGAGACAAACCGGGTAGAGCGGGCTTCAGATGGCTTCTTCGCGCCGAAATCTGGTTTTACGCTGACCTTCTATCCTCTGCTGCCGTGCCGGATCGCCGACACGCACAAGGTGGGTAACGGTCAGCCCTTCAGCGGAACCCTGAGTCCTCCCGTGGATGTCTCGAATGGCCCGTGCGGACCGCCCGCCGCGGCGCAGGCGTACGTCTTCAATGCGACGGTTGTTCCGCAGGCGCGCTGGGCTACCTAACGCTGTGGCCGCAGGGCACCGGCCAGCCGGTGGTCTCGACGCTGAACGCCTTGGATGGATCCATCACCAACAACATGGCCATCGTGCCCAGCACCAACGGCCAGGTCGATGCGTTTGCGTCCGGGCTCACGCAATTGATCCTCGACATCTCCAGCTACTTCGCGCCATAGGACGCTTCGACGATCGCGTTGGGGTATGGTAGTTCGCCGCGGCATGGCGTAGTCGCGGGCGTTTCGATGCGGTACACCTGTTCTGCAGTGAGCGCACCGTGACGCAAACGTCGGCGGAATGAGTACTTGTGATGCCCCGCGACTATGCCGTTGCCAGACGCAAGGCCGCTGGCACGTTCGCGCTGCGACGCACCGGCGACGATGCCATGCCTCCATGATGCGGAACCGCAGATCCTGCGACTGCGTTTCGGTCGCGGGGCAACTTCACTCCGTTCCGTCGAAAAACGTGCCAGTGGAAAGTGAGTGGCAGCATAGGGGTCCCCTCGGCTTCGCTCGGGGCGGCTCTTCGACTCCTCGTCCCTCAGGATGACAGATGAAAAGTTTTTTCATCCCTATGGGTGGGCCGCAGGCCCATGTGACACTCAGGATGACAGGATCGCATACAGTTAATAAGTTGCGAAACTATTAAACTATATCCACATACTCTGGGGAACTGGGTCCTTCCTCAGCCTCCACCGTTCTTACCATTGTCTTGCAGCCGCCCCGGTGTCGTATGCTGCAAGGTTGCGCATGGAGACTGCACGCATTGCCGAGTTGTTGGCGCCGTTTACCGGCGAAGAGACGCTGGCGCCCCGGCTGCTGGAAGCGCTGCAGCGCTATCTCGATCTATTGCTGCGCTGGAACGCGCGGGTTAATTTGACTGCGGTCCGCGATCCGGAGAAGATCGTGACCCGGCACTTCGGCGAGTCGCTGTTTGCGGGGCGGGTGCTGCTGCGCGCAGGCCGTGAAGGCGCGGCGGCGGCTTTGACGCTGGCGGATGTCGGCTCAGGAGCGGGTTTCCCGGGGATTCCGATGAAGCTGTTTGCGCCCGGGATCGAGCTGACGCTGATTGAATCGCACAACAAGAAAGCTGTATTCCTGCGGGAGGTCGTGAGAAGCCTCGGACTCGATCGCGCTCAGGTGTTCTGCGGCCGCGCTGAGCATTGGACGAAAACCGCTGACCTGGTCACGCTGCGCGCGGTGGAGCAATTCGAGCGGGCCTTGCCGGTGGCGGCAAAGCTGGTCGCCGAAGATGGCAGGCTGGGTTTGCTTATCGGTGCACGACAGGATTCGGCAACGCAGCAAGTGCTGGGAGGGAATTGGAGGTGGGAGGAATCGGTGAGCGTTCCGGGAACCGAGGCGAGGGTCGTCATTGCGGCGCGGCGAACTAGTTGACGGGGGTGGGCACCATCCGCAGGAGCGAAGGCGTTTGGTGACGTTGCCTATCATGGTGGGAAATATACTTATAATTTAGCCAATAAAACACACCGGGGTGGGTGACATGATTAATTTATCGCCACATTTACCGGCTATGGTGGGATATATCTTCCTCTGAGTCAGGACTCCTGGTAGCAGCTTAGCGATGTTGCTCTTTCGGTCATGGCCCACCGTCCAGATGTGATATTGGACTTGACAAAGTCACGCTGTGGGATCGACACATTGGAGATCATCGTCGCAATCGGGTAGCCGACCTCCGTTTCCAGCACACAAAAGCCGGTTCCTATAGGGGCAACGGAAGACAGGGCCGCTGGATCGCGCCATCGACCTAGGCATTGCTCTGGTTGAGCGCGCGAACCTGAAGCAGGCCATCTAATATTGCGAGAGGGTTCTAGCCGCCTTCGCCCCGACGACCGGGAGAGTGCCAAGTGCTGGCTAACCTGCACCATACTTTAGAATGACTTGCGAGCTACACTCGCGCCAAGGAGCGTAATCGGGGCAGCGCATTGGCCCTGTCCCGCGCCAAGCATCGATTCGCAGGGAGGCTGGTGTGGCGCGATCTCGGTCCAGCTATCCGGCAATATTTTCAGCGTTGGAAGTCCCGGCTAACCACCTTCTCAGCTGGCAAACAAAACGTTGCTAAGGTTTCCACGGTTGCTGCCAAAGGTGCTTGAGTTCGGATTCCCTCAAATTGTTCCACGTGGAACATTTGCTCTTCGACCCCTATCCAGTTACCCCCAGCCCTTTCCTGCTCCATACCTACGTTGGATGTCCGGCCCACGCTCCACACCATCCCAACGTCGCTTGAAGTCAACAACAAAAGCTGATTGGCGTTGACGCCCCCGCAGAATGTTCCACGTGGAACATTGCCGTTCAACCGGTCCGCCCCCGGTTTACCCACAACCCCGCTGTTTGCTAATCTCCCGTCTAATCAGCACCTTCCCCCCGCCCGTCCGAGTCTTGCACAGCTTTTCCTCTAGAAATTTTCCTTTCGACCAGCCTCCGTCATTGCCGACCGCCCCCGCCGCGGTCTAAGCTTCTTGAGTTCAGCCTCTTCGGAAAACTATGGGACGCATCATCGCAGTCACCAATCAGAAGGGTGGAGTCGGCAAGACCACGACCGCCATCAACCTGGCTGCGTCGTTCGCCTCCCTCGGCGTCCGCACGTTGCTGGTTGATTGCGATCCCCAGTCCAACGCCTCCAGCGGGCTTGGCTTTCTCCGCGATCCCGATCGCCCCAGCACTTACCAAGTCATCATGGGCGAGGTCCCGGCCGAGCAGGCGATGCTGCCCACCGAGGTCGACAACCTCCGCATCATCCCCGCGCACAAGAACCTACTCGGCGCCAATATTGAGCTCGTGCCCCTCGAGCAGCGCGAGTATCGCCTGCGTCACGCCTTGCAACCGCTGCGCGAAGAGTTCCAATTCATCGTGCTGGACTGCCCGCCTGCGCTCGACCTGCTCACCCTCAACGCGCTGGTCGCCGCCGACACCGTGCTCATTCCCATGCAGGCCGAATACTTCGCCCTCGAGGGCGTCACCGAATTGCTCGACACCATCGACCGCATCCGCGTCGAGCTCAATCGTGGCCTGGCGGTCGAAGGCGTGGTGCTCACCATGTTCGACGACCGCACCAACCTGGCGCAGTCGGTGGCCTCGGAGCTGCGCGGCTTCTTCGGCGACCTCATGTGCGAGACCGCGATCCCGCGCAACATTCGACTCGCCGAGGCCCCCAGCCACGGCAAGCCCGGGCTGCTTTACGATCCGCACGCCCGCGGCACCGAGGCCTACCTGAAGCTGGCGGAAGAGATCATCGAACGCGTCACCAATCCCAACGTGCCGTCTGAGGAGGCAGCGCAGCCGAGCGAGTAACCGCCCGTGCAATCCTTAGGGGATAGTATTATGTACGACAATGTGGGATATACCACAATGTGGGACAATAAGAGAGCATGGGTTAGCGGAACGAAAAGAGCGGTATTCTGTTAGGGACCTCCAGAGCTGTCCAGGCCCAGCCCCCAAGGCGGTGAGCTTATTTGTTGTGTCTCTCCAGAATTTCCGACACGTCCTTCGGATGCCGTGAAACGTCAGCTGTCCATTCGCCGAACCCACCGTGCCCGTTCACTGCCCTGACCCATTCCGAGAGGAACTCGCGCTTGGTTTGTTGCTGCTGGTCATCCTGACCTTTTACTTCTAGGATCAGGGTCCTGCCATTCGTCAGCCGTACGAGATAATCCGGCCTGAATTTGTGAATCACGCCTTTGAAGGAGTAGGTAATCTCAAAACCAAGGTGGTCGTTCTTCACCCAAGCGCGCACGTTCTGGTTGCGGTCCAGTTCAAGGGCCTCATTCGCCTCCCACCGGCTATCGTAAACGCACATATTGATGTGTGAGCGTTTGGTGTGTTCGCACGCCTTGCCGGTGTACCAGGGCAACATGTCGCCAGTGGAGCGGATCGGGCGCTCTGTGTCGAATACAGGTTCCAGCGTCAGGGCATTCTCAAAGCGGATCGCCTCCCAAATGTGCTGCACAACCTTGGTCATGTTCAGAGTAATCACGATCCTTCGCCGTTTGTCATCCTCATTAAACAGCGGCGGATCGACGACCACCCTTCCGCTCTCAACGTAACGCTCCACCAACCGGACCAGTTGGACTAGGGCCTGTTAACACTAATTCGTAATTCTGTGATATGCTGCGATGCATGGAGATCATCGAAGCGCAGTACCAGCATATTGCCTCCAGTCTTCCCCGGCAGCGCGGTAACGTGAAGCTGCCCAACCTGCAACTGCTAAA
>DATCCF010000298.1:0-2461 GCA_036511435.1 Terriglobales bacterium
CCGAGGTCGAAGGCGTCACCGGAAAATACTACGCCAACTGCAAGGAGAAGACTTCCAACAAGGAATCGTACGACCTAAATGTCGCCAGGCGGTTGTGGGAGGTCAGCTCGCGGATGACGGGAGTTGGCGCGTAAGAGGGCCGCGCGGTGCTCCTCGAGGCTACTTTGGCAGTTTCGGCAGCAAGATGAGATTTCCCCTTGGACCGAAGTCGTTTTCACCAACGAGGATGCGTGCTGTCCTAGGAAGGCGGAGTTCAGTGCGATTGTCCTAAGTGAACTGCGGGGGTCCTAAGCGCTAGGCGCTTTAACGCGAATCTCAGAGAAGTGCCTCGCGACGCACGAAGCATCCGACGATATATGAAACACGTATCAACTGCCGCTCGGATGCGACGGAGCAAGCTCGCGGCGGCGTGGTGGGGCTTCACGATTCTTTGTCCGTGTAGAACCGTTCACGGGTTCTCCTTGATGCGCTTGACCAGAACCCGATCTCCCAGTGGTCGAAACTTCGTCATGGGACCAACTTCCTCCTTGGCTTTGCGATGTCAGTAAGGGCTGGAACCGCATTCAGATTAAGAGACCGCCCCGATGGTTCTCTGAGTTTTTCAAACCTTTCCCGACGGTGTATCCAACGCCGGTTCCGACAAGTCCGCCGATAACGGCTCCGGTAGCTGGCGCGCCCACAGTTGCACCTACAATGGCTCCTGTGCCGAGTCCAACGGTACCACCGGCCCAGGCGCTCGGTGAAAACAGAGCCATTCCTGCTACCTCGACCGCGAGGAGTCTATTCCGGATCGGACGAAGATGAGGTCGCTCCATAAGGTGCTCCCCTCAAGCCTTTTCTGTCTAACGATTTGTGTTGGTCTAGCGGAACGTGGTCAAAGGCGGGCGGAAGGGCCACTGTCGGGCTGGATCAAAGTCGGACGCGATTCACTTTTGCGATTCCAACAAGTCAAAGTCTATTTCCATTGCATGAGGAAAGTCAAATAAGCTGCGCTAATTAACTAATGAGTATGATACAGTTCATGTCATTGCGGGCCGTAGGAATAGCTAATCATCTATTAGCCAACATTCAGCCGCAAATTCTGCGCACCCGATCTACACGTGCCCAACCGCCACGCCAACTCCATGAGCACGCATCCATTTCCCCGCGCCGGGATGGAGGAGAAGATTCTTCTCGCCGCCATACAAACGGCTTCGCGCCGCGCCGGTTCACATACGCCGGACGGCCTCCCGCTGCAAGGTTCCAGGCCCAGTTTTGGCCGACGGTCTTTCCAGCGGCAGCGCCCAGTTTGTGCCTGTTTGCTGCCAGCAACGAGTCAGGAGCGAACGAGCACTCTCCGGATGGAGCGTTGGACGGCTGAATCGCGGAGGTCGGCGCCTGACAGGAGACGTCCCCGAGGCTTACGGCTTCAGCTCGTTGAGCTTCCCGGTACGCACATCGTAGATAAATCCGCGCACGGGAATATTCTTGGGTATCCATGGATGCGCCTTCACCCGCTGGATTTGGCGACGAACGTTCACCGTCGTATCGACGAATGAATGAAAGTGATTGGGCGCCACAACTGCGGTGCCCGTTTCCCGCTCCAACCGTTCACGCAGATCCTCGTCCTTGAACGTCAGCATCCCGCAGTCGGTGTGATTGATGATCATGAATTCCTGGGTGCCCAGGAGGTAGTGCGAGATGAGCAGCGAACGAATGGCGTCTTCCGTGGCGATACCGCCGGCGTTACGGATGATGTGCGCTTCGCCGGTCTTAAGCCCAAGAAATTGCTCCACGGTAAGCCGCGCGTCCATGCACGCAACAATGGCCAATTTGCGCGCGGGCGGCATCGCGAGATTGCCCAGCTTGAAGTTCTGAGCATATTGCCGATTAGCCTTGAGTGTCTCATCGATTACGCTCATATCCAACCTCCATGATTTTCGTCACGCTAAACTTAAGTGCTTGCTCAGCCGCACCTCACGTGCGCGATTGATTCTCACCTGATGGATGGCAAATGCTGTTTCTATTGGTGGGCAAGTGAAGGGCTTATCGCTCGTCGGGGTCCCGCGGCGGCCTGCTCGAGCATCTCATCAGCGCGCTTTGATCTACACGCCGCGTCTGAATCGGACAATCGCCCTGGAGCCAGGTTAGTCTATCTTCAGCGGCTGACGATTAGCCCCGTGTCGTTCGGCTGTCAACGATATATATGACCGGCCAGGGTATGCATTATCCGGCGTCCCCTCTCGTCACCATTTGCGCCACGTACCCTTCTGCCGCATTTCAGCGGGCAACGAGTGTCAGCGCTTCCAGGGCATCAGCGGTCGTCTATCGAGAGGCCGCCCCCGCCCTGCGTCGCCACAATCAGAAGTCCGCCCATGATCGCGAAATTCTTCATCGTGTTGACCTGGTTCATCTGGCCGCCCGGGATTATGTGAAACAGAAGCGTTACGGGAATCAGGAAAAGGAACAGGATGAACGCGAC
>DATCCF010000299.1:0-8470 GCA_036511435.1 Terriglobales bacterium
TGCTCCGAAAAGCCGCCAAACGATCCGTTGACGAGCTCTGGAAGGAGATCGGAGAACTGCTCAACACCGTCTCTAAAAGCGAGTGCGCAAATTACTTCGCCTCCTCCGGATATGTAAGCAATTAAATTAGAAATGCTCTAACCACTAACCTCTGCCTTCAAGTCCTTCACCAGCTGCTGAAACGCCGTCTGATACGAATCGTGGTCCTTCCAGTTGCTGAAGTCGGGGATGAAGTACTCCGCGTATCTCGCGGGCCGAGTCCATGCCGATGTCGGCATCGAACAATTTCCATTGCTTGATCGCCTCAAACGGGACCAGCGTGATGGGAAACAATAACTGCTTGCCTTCCCGCTTTTCCCGCTCCCGCGCATTAGCGATTTCGGTTTTGACCCAGTTACTGCTCATGCTGTGCTCAGAGAGGAATTTCTTGAGTCGCCTGATTGTTTTCAATATTTTGCGGGCCAGGTGGGGGAGGGGGGTACCCAGTTGCCAAGTACCGGGGAACCGCAGATCCCTCCGCTCCGCTTCGTTCCGGCCGGAATGACAAGCCAAAAGCAGGTCCCTCCACTCGGACTGAAGTCCTCGGTCGGGATGACAGACTTGGGGGAAGCGCTGCGGTCGGGATGACAAAAGGGGAAGGGAACGAGCGATCGTTGCAAAGCTGAAAGCTGAGAGCCGATAGCTGACAGCTCGCAATTACACGCGGTTGAGCATCATCAGCGCAAACAGCAGCGGAAGATAGATCACCGAGGCTTGCAGCACGTGACGGGCGCGCAGCTTCGAGTCGGGAGCGGCGGGCGTGAGCTTCATCGTCCACATGCGCAGGCTGAACCACAACATGCCGCCGCCGAGCAACAGCGCGCCCGCGAAATACGTCCATCCCGCCATTCCCATCAGGGTGGGCGCGAGCGACACCGGGACCAGCGCCAGCGCGTACATCATGATGGCCAAAGCGGTGGAGCGGCCATCACTCTCTACAACGGGCAACATGCGGATGCGCGCCTTCTCGTAGTCCTCGCGGTAAAGCCACGCGATGGAATGAAAATGGGGGAACTGCCAGAAAAAGAGAATCGCGAACAGGACAAATGTTTCCCCGTCGAGGCGGCCGCGAATCGCGGTCCAGCCCAGCACCGGAGGCATGGCTCCCGGAAAAGCACCAAGAAACGTGCAGATGGGATGGACGCGCTTCATCGGCGTGTACACCGTCAGATAGCTGACCGAGGTGAGCGCTGCCAGCGCGGCGGTGAGCCAATTCGTGGTCGCCCACAAATAGAGCACGCCACCGATGGTCATGCCGAAGGCGACTACGGACGCATGCATCAAACTCATGCTGCCGGTGACCAGCGGACGCTGCGAGGTGCGGCGCATCAGCGCATCGAGGTCGCGCTCGACGACTTCGTTGATAGCGGCGGTGCCTCCGCTGACCAGGCCGATGCCGATCAGCGCGTGCAGCAGCGTCCACGACAGCGACGACGTGCCCGACTTGGCGGCGGCAAAATACGCGCCAGCCCACGCGGTCATTACGATGAGCGTGGTGATCCGCGCTTTGATGAGGACGGAATAGTCGCGGGCGAGCGCGGCAAATCCTTCGCGTGGCACAGCCAGCGGCTGAGTGGCGCTGCTCATGCGGTGACGGCCTTTCGCGGTGCGGAGTGGACCGCTGCCTCGGCTGCGTGGACGTTGATCATGCGCCGGCTCTGGATGGCAAGCACCACGCAGGTGGCCAGTACCAGCGCACCGCCAGCGACGTGCGATACCGTGCTGATTACAATGCCGGTGATGGGCCGGGGTGCATCCATCATCCATTGCAGCCGAGTCAGATACGCAGCGAAGCCAAGGCCGAGCTGGACCATCAACAGCACCAGCAGCAATTGTGCAGGCTTGCGCAGTTGTGCGACATTGCCGTAGCGCGTTAAAACGCGAATGATTGTCCAGCAAAGCATCGCAGTGACGACGCACGCGCCCACAAGGTGCGGCAGAAGTTTGATGCCGGAGTGACGGAACGCAGCGCCGAGGATCAATTGCACCCACACGCAACAGGCCGCCAATGCCGCGAGAGTCGGTGTGCTGGGCGCGAGGTCGCGCTCGGGAATGAGCTGTTCGTCCTGCAACCAGCTTCGGCTGGTGAACAGGGCCATCGCAATCACCACGCAGAAGATGGTCTGCGCCAGCGTGGCGTGTGCCGTGGAGACGGCCCAGGGCAGGAGCTTCAGCACAGTAATGCCGCCTAGGACCCCCTGGCCGACGACAGCAGCCAGCGCGGTCCAACCCAGGATGCGCATCCACTTGCGGGTTTCGACACGCTGCGTCCAAACTGCCATTACGATGATCAGCAGCCCAATGAACTCGGCGATCATGCGGTGGGTGTGCTCATACTGTACCCCGCCGACCATGGGAGGAATCTTGTAGAGCGAACCGAAGGAAGTTGGCCAATCAGGGACGGACAAGCCGGCATCGTTGCTAGTGACCAGGGCACCCGCGACGATCAGTAGGAAAGTGGCCCAAGCGAGAAATGCGGCGAAACGGTGGTGCGCCGGATTGTAAGTAATATGATCAGGTCGCGAGGTCAGAACTAACTCCTGTCAAACGTTGCGTCCGCGCAAAGCGCCGGGGCTTTGTGGGCGATGTTGGTATCAAGTTCAGTAGGAGGTGCGGTTCAAAGCTGCGGCGAACGCTCTATCCTCACGCAGCGCTCATGACGACATTGTACCAAACCGGCTGCTGACGGCGGGTTGCGACCGACGAAGAGCAAGCTCTGTGGGCGGAGAGGTGCAACCGATCATGGCGGCCCCATAAGAAACTCCCGACGCCGCTGGCTGCGAATGCCGGGACGTGACAACTCACACCTCCGAAACTCCGAACTAGACTTCCACTTCCTGAACTTGCACCTTGGGTGGCGGGATGGCGTGCAACGCCTCAATCACGGCGTCGGCGAATTCGCTGGTTCCGGAGGCGCCACCCACGTCGCGGGTAACATGCTTCTTCTCGGTGTAAACATGCACCAGTGCTGCGTCGATGTGGTTCGCGGCCTGGTGTTCGCCGAGGTGATGAAGCATCAGAATAGCCGAGCGCAACACCGCCGTCGGATTGGCCATATCCTTGCCGGCAATATCGGGCGCCGAGCCATGCACCGCTTCGAAGATGGCGCACTGGTGTCCGAAGTTGGCGCCCGGCACCAGTCCCAGGCCGCCGACGAACGCCGAGCATAGATCGGAGATGATGTCGCCGTAGAGGTTCTCCAGCAACAGCATGTCGTACTGGTAAGGGTTCATAACCAACTGCATGCAAGTATTGTCCACGATGTGTTCGCCGTAAGTGATCTCGGGATATTCCTTGGAGATGTTGCGCGAACAGCGGATGAACAGGCCATCCGACAGCTTCATGATGTTGGCTTTGTGGATGGCGTGGATCTTCTTGCGCTTGAAGCGGCGCGCGTATTCGAAGGCAAACCTGGCTATGCGGGTCGAGGCCTTCTCGGTGATGATCTTCAGACTCTCGACCACGCCGGGCACCACTTCATGCTCGATGCCCGAGTACAGGCCCTCGGTATTTTCACGAACTACAATCAGGTCCACGCCAGGATAGCGCGTCGGCACACCAGGAAGATTGATGATGGGCCGGAAGTTGGCGAACAGTTCAAATTGCTTGCGCAACGCGACGTTGATGCTGGAAAAGCCGCCACCGATAGGCGTCGTCACCGGGCCTTTCAGTCCAACATGGGTGCGCTCGATGGACTCCGTGAGTTCTTTGGGGATGTACTCTTTGTACTTTTCGAAAGCTTCGGCGCCGGCAGCGAAACTTTCCCACTCGAACCTAACGCCGGTGGCTTCCAATATGCGGACGGTGGCATTTACGACCTCAGGGCCGATGCCATCGCCGGGTATTAACGTGACTTTATGGGACATTCTTTTTCATCCGACTGCCGGAATCAGTCTCCGGTCTTGGCTTTGGCGGACGTGTTGTCCTTGGTGTCGAGCAGTTCTTTCAACTCAGCCATGAATTCGCGGACGTCTTTGAAATCCAGATAAACCGAGGCGAACCGCACATAGGCAACCTTATCGATACGCTTCAGGCGGTTCATGATCAGTTCGCCGACCTCGCTGGTCTTGCGCTCGCGGTCCGGGGAGTCGACCACGAAGCCCTCGGCATCATTGACGATTTGCTCCAGCCTACTCATGGAGACAGGCCGCTTCTCGCAGGCCCGCAGCAGCCCATTCAACACTTTTTGGCGCTCGAACTTTTCGCGCCGGCCGTCTTTCTTGACCACCATGTAGGGGATCTCGTCGATCCGCTCATAGGTAGTGAAGCGCCTCTCGCACTTCAGGCACTCGCGGCGGCGGCGAATGGATTCGCCTTCCTTGCTTTCCCGCGAATCCACTACCTTGTCGTTTTCAAAGCTGCAGAACGGGCACTTCATGGGTGAGAGGTGCGGGCGGACAGCCTGCACCTCGATTGTAACAGGCAGAATTACGAGCGACAGGTCTAGAGCGGTTCCAGAGTTGCTGTACTTAGTGGCGGACGGAGTGTGCTTTCACAGGCTGCGGGAAAAATTCTGAAATCTGCTCGGGTAGTGCGGGCCTTCAGGGCGTGCGTTAGAACCGACCTTGGTATTTGCCAGTGGAATGTGCTGGCCGAAAATCCAGCGCCGTAGGCGCGGCTCAGTTTAGCCCAGCACACAGCCGCAGGCGGAGTGCTGGGTAAGGTGGGAAATAGTTCCGAGTCCCGTAGGGACGACAGGGACTCTCACATAGGCTCTTCAGGCCCGCGGTAAGCAATTATCTATGACAGCCGGTTCTTAGCCGCTGCGGCAAGAACGCCGGTTACCTCAGCGGCTAAAAGCCGAAGTCAGAGATGACCTCATAATGCACCGCTGAAGCGGTGCTCCACCCAAATACACCAACTCAGAATTTACTCTAGGTGATCCAGCCGCCGCCTACAACCGCGTCCCCGTCATAGAACACCACTGCCTGACCCGGGGTGATGGCGCGCTGCGGTTCGTCGAACGTCGCCAGCACCTCGTCGTGGCCGATCTTTTCAAAGACCGCGTCCGCGGCTTCATGCCGGTGACGAATCTTGGCCTGCACGCGCATGGGCTCGCGCAGATCGTCAATGGCGATCCAGTTCACGCGCTGGGCATGCAACGTCCGCGAGAACAACTCATCGCCGCTACCCACTACGACCTGGCGCTTGTCTCCGCGAATTTCCAACACGTACAGCGGCGAGCCCGTGGCCACGCCAAGTCCCTTGCGCTGGCCCACGGTGAAGTTGTGAATTCCGTGGTGAGTCCCGACAAGCTCGCCGCTGCTGGTGACCAGTTCGCCCGCGGTATCAGGAAACTCCTCGCCCTGCTCCGCAAGATAGGCGTCGAGGAACTTCTTGTAGTCGCCGCCCGGAATGAAGCAGATCTCCTGCGAGTCGGGCTTTTCGAACAGCCGAAGTCCTGCGCGCTTGGCCTCCTCGCGTACCTCGGGCTTGCGCATCTCACCCAGCGGAAACAGGGTGCGGCTCAACTGTTCCTGGGTCAGGCCGAAGAGAAAATAGGTCTGGTCCTTGGCGCGGTCGGCAGGGCGCTTCAACACCCAGCGCCCGGTGCGCTCGTCGAACTCGTTGCGCGCGTAATGTCCGGTGGCCAGCAGTTCCGCCCCGATCTGCCGCGCGGTGATCAATAGCTGATCGAACTTGAGATGGTTATTGCACAGGCTGCACGGAATCGGCGTGCGCCCGGAAAGATACTCCGCGACAAATGGGCGTACCACGTCGTCCTCAAAACGCTGTTCCTGATTGACGACGTAATACGGAATGCCAAGCGTTTCGGCCACGCGGCGCGCGTCGTAGACGTCGTCAATGGAGCAGCAGCGCCCCTGCACTGACTCCGGCATGCCCTCGTAACCGGCCAGCCGGCGCTGGTTCCACAACTGAAGCGTGAGTCCGACGACGTTGTAGCCCTGCTCGCACAGCAATGCCGCGACGGCGGAGGAGTCCACTCCTCCGGACATGGCCACGGCTACGGTCTGGTGGCGCTGGTCGTTGGTCATGTAATTTCTTATCCTGCCTAAAGCGAACGGCGAAAAGCCAAGAGCGAACAGCGATTTAGCCGAGTGCTGACGGCTGAGGGCTGACTGCTTTCCTCCACACCGGGCTGATCTCCCTTAGCCGCGCAACTACTTCTGGAACCAGCAACAGCGTGAAATCCACATCGCCCGCGGTGTTCCGCTTGCCCAGGCTGAAGCGGATGCTGGCGCGGGCACGGTCGGCGGAAAGTCCCATTGCAGTCAAAACATGCGACGGCTCGATTGCTCCTGACGAACACGCAGCTCCGGTCGAAACCGACAGCCCCTTGAGATCGAGCGCGATCACCATCGCCTCGCCTTCAATGCAATCGAAGTAAATGTTGGTCGTGTTTGGCACGCGTGGCGCGGCGACACTGTTCACGCCAATTTGCTCGACGGTCTCGACGATCCCGCGCTCCAGCCGGTCGCGCAGCCCGGCCATTCGCTCCACGCTGCCGTCCGCAAATCCTTCGCGAGCAATCTCCGCCGCCTTGCCAAGTCCAACAATGCCCGGCAAATTCTCCGTTCCCGCCCGCCGAGAACGCTCGTGACGCCCCCCATACATCATCGGCTGCAGCAAGGTCCCCCTGCGTACGAACAGAGCCCCAGCGCCTTGCGGGCCGTGCATCTTATGGCCCGTGATGGTCAGCAGATCGCAGTCAATCTCCTTCACGTCGAGCGGCACCTTGCCGGCGGCCTGCACTGCGTCGGTATGGAAGTAGACGTCAGCTTCCGTCGCAATCTTGCCAATCTCGCCCACCGGCTGCAACACCCCGGTTTCGTTGTTCGCCAGGATGATGCTGATGAGCTTGGTCGCAGGACGCAGCGCCCGCCGCACATCATCGGGATCGACCAGCGCCCGTCCGTCCACAGGGAGGTAGGTCACAGCGCAACCCATCTCCTCGAGCCGCTTGCACGCGTTTAGCACCGCGTGATGCTCGACGGCCGAGGTGATGATGTGATCGCCAGGCTTCATCAGGCCAAACAGCGCCAGGTTGTCGCCCTCGGTGCCACCGCTGGTGAAGACGAGCTCCGCCGGACGGCAGTTCAGCAATTCTGCAACCTGCTCACGTGCGTGCTCCACTGCCGAGCGCGCCTGCTGTCCCTGCTGATGAATGGACGATGCGTTTCCGAACTTCTCGAAGAAGTAGGGACGCATGGCCTCAAACACTTCGGGAAGAAGCGGAGTGGTGGCGTTGTTGTCGAGGTAGACCCGATGCATTTCTGGCTCTATTCTGGTTTCTATTCTAACGTCTTAGTTAGATTCGGGGCGGGGAAGCGGGGATTCGGAGAAGAGGCGCGGCTGCCCTCAGTTCTCATTGTTCTGCCAAACGGAGCTTGCCATGAAGATCACGTTCTTCCGATCAGCGTCTGTTTTTCGAGATTGGTTGGCGTCGAATCACCACAAAGTTCAAGAACTTTGGGTTGGGTTCTACAAGAAAAAGTCGGGCAAAGACGGTATCAGCTATCCAGAAGCCGTGGATGAAGCACTCTGTTTCGGTTGGATCGACGGAATAAAAAAGGCCGTGGACGATGTCAGTTACACCCACCGCTTCACCCCACGAAAACCGAAGAGTATTTGGAGCGCGGTGAATATCAAACGCGTCGGCGAGCTGAAGCGGCTTGGTCGCATGATGGCCCCGGGACTCAAGGCGTTTGCAGGACGTGACGAGCAGAAGGCCATGCAGTATTCGTACGAAAGAAGCGCGTGCAAACTGGAGGGCGCGTATGAGAAACAGTTTCGAGGGATCGCGAAGGCGTGGGAGTTCTTCCAGGCCCAACCCCCCGGCTATCGACGAACGGCAACTTGGTGGGTGATTAGCGCCAAGAGGGAAGAAACGCGAGGCAAGCGGCTCACCACTCTTATCGAAGTCTCAGAGCGGAGGCACAGGCTGGACATGCTGGTGCCCCAAAGCAAGAAAAACTCCCGCCCGAAGTAGTTGATGAAAGGTAAAGGCAACTCCATCAAATCATCTTCGTCCGCCACTCGCTCTCTTCGCAAAACCTGGTTTGGCGAATGGCGAAAAGCGTTTCTTACCGCTTTTCCATCGGTACGTATTTATTTGGATACGCCGGCCCTTGGTAATCCGCACGCGGCCGAATCAACCGGTTGTCATTGAGTTGCTCGATCACATGCGCTGTCCACCCTGCCACACGCGACACGGCAAACACCGGCGTGAACAAATCGATGTCGATGCCCAGGGTGTGATACGTAGAAGCAGAATAGAAGTCGACGTTCGCGTTGAGCTTGCGATCGGCGACGATGAACTCCTCGATCTTGCGCGAGATTTCGAACCACTTGGTGTTGCCGCTGGACTCTCCGAGATCGCGCGACATCGTCCGCAGATGCGTGGCTCGCGGATCCTCCGTGTGATACACGCGATGCCCGAATCCCGGGACCTTCTTCTTCTGCGCCAGCA
>DATCCF010000300.1:0-10195 GCA_036511435.1 Terriglobales bacterium
TTTAGCAGTTGCAGGTTGGGCAGCTTCACGTTACCGCGCTGCCGGGGAAGACTGGAGGCAATATGCTGGTACTGCGCTTCGATGATCTCCATGCATCGCAGCATATCACAGAATTACGAATTAGTGTTAACAGGCCCTAGAACAAACCTTTCGAAAGTCGCCAGTTCCGGAACCTCGATAAGGCGCTCCCAAAGACCGGTGACGGACATCGGCCTTTGGAGAGTCTGCAGTACCTTGGCACCTAGTCCAAGTAGCGAATTCTGGGTTGTAACATGCTTTGTAGGAAGAATCACCGCTCGAAGACCTCGCAGGTTTCGAAGAAGTATCCGAGCACCGAAAGCCCAGCAGCCTGTTCGCGCAACGTGGAGGATCCGCCAGACGCAAACATCACCATTGATTCAAAGAGGGCGTCGCCTGCCGCTCCTTCGGCGCGTAATCGATCATATTCTTTCCTCAGTCCTGCTTTTAGCTTTTCGGGAAAGTCCGGATTAATGCGGGAAATCTGCTGCATGTAAGCGCTAACCTCTTTCGCCTTCGCAAGCGCAAGCTGAAGGTGGTCACGAACCGCAGTCGAAAGCGAATTTCTCTTCATTTTCTCTTCCGGCGGCAAAACAGAGAAATCCGTTGATGACGCCGCAGCGGTTTCGAGCAATGCGGATGTTACCATCTGCAACTCCGCAAAGCCGATCTGCACAACCAGTTGCGCGAGAGCGCGAGCTATCTTTGCCTCATGGCCCGCCTTCCACTTGCGAAGGTCTTCTACCGTGTAGGTGTTTTCCTAAAGATCCACGATGTCGTGGTGGTTGGGACACAGGAGAATCCAGTTCTGATAGCTATCGCGGATATTCTGACTCATGCTTGAATCGCTACGCGGGCCGTTGTCGCTATGGCCCACGATGTGAGCAATCTTCGCATACACCGCTACACTGTCGAGTTCCGTCGCATCCTTGATGCAAAGCTCGGGGCAGTTGGGAAATGCGCAATACCCGGCAGACTTCGCGAAAAGCGCCTTCACATCCGGCATCGGGTATTTGCGCACACCGACACCACTGCCTGACCGCTTCGCGCCACCAGCGTCCTGAGCACCCCCATCCGATTTCTCGGGGGATGTGGCCATATCGTGTGCCCCGAGTGTAAAGCGTAGCGTTCCTGATGACAACGGAATCTTTTGGTGTCGGTACCCCACGGTTGTTGCACAGCAAGAGGGTGGGAGCTGACAGTGTCACAGTTTCAATTGCTTCCATGCTCTCGCCTGCGGCAAGATAAGAAGGGTCGACTCTACCCCCGCAACAACTGCCGTAATACGTATTGCAAAATCCCACCGTGCTGGTAGTACTGCACTTCCTGCGGAGTGTCGATGCGCACCGTGGCGTCGAACTCCGTCACCGTGCCGTCGGCCTTGGTGGCGCGCACTTTCACCGTCTTGCCGGGTGCGAACTTCTTCAGCACATCGGTCAATCCGACTATGTCGAACGACTCTTCCCCGGTCAGGGTGTTGGTCTCGGCGTTTTCATCGTCGAGATACTGTAGCGGCAGGATGCCCATGCCCACCAGGTTCGAGCGATGGATGCGTTCGAAGCTCTCGGCCAGCACGGCGCGCACTCCGAGCAATCTTGGCCCCTTCGCCGCCCAGTCGCGCGACGAACCTGAACCGTACTCCTTGCCCGCCAGCACCATCAGCGGAATGCCCTCCTCGCGGTACTTCTCGGACGCCTCGAAGATGAACATCTCCTTCCCATCCGGCAGGTGACGGGTGTAAGCGCCCTCGCGATCGGGCGTGAGCTTGTTGCGCAGACGCACGTTGGCGAACGTGCCGCGCATCATGACCTCGTGATTGCCGCGGCGCGATCCGTAGGAGTTGAAGTCGCCCACCGTGACCCCGTGCGCGATGAGGTACTGTCCCGCCGGGCTGTTGGGCTTGATGGAGCCGGCGGGCGAGATGTGGTCGGTGGTCACGCTGTTCCCGAGATAGCAGAGCACGCGCGCGCCGGAGATGTCGTTCACCGGCACAGGCCTCCTCGGCATATTGTCGAAGTAGGGAGGATTCTTCACGTAGGTCGAGCTCTCCTGCCACGCGAAAGTCTCTCCCTCTGGCACCTCGAGACCGCGCCAGCGCTCATCGCCCTCGAAAACTTTGCTGTAGGCTTTCTGGAACATGTCGCCGGTGACATACTTCGCGAGCACATCGTTCACTTCCTTCGACGTGGGCCAGATGTCCTTCAGGTAAACCGGGGTGCGTTTGCCGCTGCCGCTGTAACCTAACGGCTCGTTGTACATGTCAATATCGGCGCGGCCGGCGAGCGCGAACGCCACCACCAGCGGCGGCGACATCAAATAGTTCGCGCGAACTTCAGAGTTGATACGGCCTTCGAAGTTGCGGTTCCCGCTGAGCACCGACGCCACCACCAGGTCTTTCTCCGTGATGACATTCGACACTTCCTGCGGCAGCGGGCCCGAGTTGCCAATGCACGTCGTGCAGCCGTAGCCGACGAGGTTGAACTTCAGCTTCTCGAGGTAGGGCATCAATCCCGAACGCGTCAGGTATTCCGTGACCACCATTGACCCCGGCGCGAGCGAGGTCTTCACCCACGATGGCACCCTGAGGCCCTTCTCGACCGCCTTCTTTGCCAGCAATCCCGCGGCCACCAGTACCGACGGATTCGAGGTGTTGGTGCAACTGGTGATGGCGGCGATGACGACGCTGCCATGGGTTAGCGCTTTGGTAAAAACAACGTGCTCTTCGACAACGTCTGCCTGCGAGTCCATTCCGGCTGGAAGCCCGCCCTCACCCTCCCAGCGAGCACCCTGCTTGGGGGGGACCTGCTGCCCCGGCTTCAGCAAACTCGGCAAAGCCTCCTCGAATGATTTCGCGGCCGCCGACAGCGCTATGCGGTCCTGCGGACGCTTCGGTCCAGCGATACTCGGCTCGACCGTCGCAAGGTCGAAGTCGAGCACATCGGAGTACTCGGCCTCGGGCGTGTCGGCGGTGTGGAACAGTCCTTGCTCCTTGAAGTAGGCCTCGACGATACGAATGTGTTCTTCCGTACGGCCACTGAGACGGAGATAGCGCAGCGTCTCTTCGTCCACCGGGAAGATGCCGCAGGTCGCGCCGTATTCGGGCGACATGTTGGCGATGGTGGCGCGATCGGCGAGCGGCAGGTTTTGCAGCCCGGGGCCAAAGAATTCGACGAACTTGCCGACGACGCCCTTCTTGCGCAACATCTCGGTCACGGTAAGGACGAGATCGGTTGCCGTCGAGCCTTCGCGCAATTGGTTCTTGAGGCGCACGCCGACAACCTGCGGGATCAGCATGGAGACCGACTGTCCCAGCATCGCGGCCTCGGCCTCGATTCCTCCCACGCCCCAGCCCAGAACGCCTAGACCGTTGATCATCGTGGTGTGCGAGTCAGTGCCGACCAGCGTGTCAGGATAGGCCAGCGGCTTGCCTGATTCGCCGTTCGCTCCGACAAAGACGACGCGCGCCAGATATTCCAGATTGATTTGGTGAACGATGCCGGTGTCGGGCGGCACAATGGCGAAGTTCTTGAACGCGGTCTGTCCCCAGCGCAGAAAGGCGTACCGCTCTTTGTTGCGCTGGAATTCCAGTTCGGCATTGAGCTGAAACGCCTGCGGCGTGCCGTACTCGTCCACCTGCACCGAGTGGTCGATTACCAGTTCCGCGGGTTGCAGCGGATTGATCAGCTTAGGATCGCCGCCCAGCGCCTTCATGGCATCCCGCATCGCGGCCAGATCAACCACCGCGGGCACGCCGGTGAAATCCTGCAAAAGCACGCGGCTGGGCATGAACGCAATCTCCTGCACTGGGACGGTCTTGCCTGTCCATGACGCGAGCGCGCGCACGTCATCGGCCTTCACCGCTTTGCCGTCTTCGCGGCGGAGCAGGTTCTCCAGCAGGATGCGAAGCGAGTAGGGCAGGTGCGCGACCGAGCAGCCCTGCTTTTCCAGCGCGTCAAGGCGGTAAATTTCAAATTCCCGCTTATCCACGCGGAGGATGGAACGACTGCCGAAACTGTTCATGGATGAGTCCCTTCCTATTAGAGGAGCGATGACTGGTTGCAGCTTCTTGGAAAGCGAAACTAATTATCTTAAACCGCCGGAGCGGGAAGTGGATAGGGCTATCAGAGCCTGCCAGAGTCTGGTAGTGGCTCAGTTTGAATTGAGCCACTACCCAGAGTCTGTGTACTGTGTCGTCCCTGAAGGGACTCCATCTCAATTTTTCCACCTTACCCAGCGCTTCCGCGCTGGGCTAAGCTCTTTCGCCCCTGCGAGGTTTGCTTTTTGCGCCATTCGTCCCACCGAGCCTACTCAAAACGAGTTCTCACACAGACTCTGTCAGTGCAGATTGACCCTATGCGGCACCAGGTACGTGAATCCGGCAAACGCTGCCCACCGTGTGGACGTACTCGTTAGTCCACGATTGAAACCGCCATCGAGCACGAGGTTTTTCCGCATATTGTAATTCAGTGCCCACAAGTTGCCGACGGTATTGCTCCGCAGAAAGGGCTGAGTGAAATGCCATATTTCTCCGGAGATTCCGAATTTCTTTCCGAGTGAATGTGACACTGAGAGCGTCTGCCCAAACTGAGCCCTGCGAACCGCGCCGTTGACGACTTCGTCGAAGAAAAAATTGGTGTCGTAGTGAAAGCCTTTTACGTCGGCGCTGACAAGAACAAGCACTGAGTTTCTGAAGCTGCCGGTATCAAGGTCAGGCGTACCTCCGTTGTAAACTCGGCCGAAATAACCCAACGCGATTGTCGGTTGCGCGCCTTCCCCATGATGAACAATTCCTTGAATCCCGAGGGCCACGTCTCCCGTCCCATTGGCAGGTTGACCTTCCGCGCTCGAATGCACAAACGGTGCAGACCCGGCTAACAACTGGATCCAGCGTGACACGGAGAACTTTATTACTTCATTGAGGCTCTCCTGCGAGGACAACTCGGGAGAGTTCCACGCAGCCAGAACGCCGGTCTCAAACTGAAAATAGCCAACCGGAGTAAGGGTTGCGGGGGTGGAGACCGTTGGTCTGCCGGGATTGGCTACCGGATCGTCCGCCGCAGTGCTTCCTGCCGCGTTTATTGATGGCTCCTGCTGCTGTGCCGCGGCGACAAGCGCGACAGCCAGAAACAACGCCAGCGGCAGTAAGCACAAGCCCCGAATCATCGGTTTTCCGTCCAACGTTTTATTTCGCCCTAACCAGAAGAACAGGCACGCTGATACTGTGTTGCACCCGGCTGGCAGTGGTGCCGAGAAATATGTCGGCAAGCAGACGGTGTCCATGGGTGCTCATGGCCACCAGGTCGCAGCGCTTCTGCTGGATCCATTTGACGATTTCGTTCGCCGGTTCGCCATACGCCAGTTCAGCCTCGGTGGGAATGCCCAAGGATTGAAACTCCGACTGAACTCTTTCCAGATACGCCGTATCTTCTGATATCTCCGGACTGACCGCGTCCGGGCCGTAGGTTCTAGCCGCCCATCCGTCGGCCACATGCAGCAACACCAAATGGCTCTGTGCAAGTTTCGCCAGTTGTTTGATGTGTTCGATAATCGCCCGGTCGGTCGGGGTGCCGTCTAAGGTCACGAGAATAGTTTCGTACATAGTAGTTCCGTTTCTGCGAGTGCGGTTCAGCCCTGTATTTGTTTGCAGCCTCTTCATCCGCCGGCGATGACTCGCCACGCAGCTTTGAGCGAGTCTGGCAGGCCATAAATATCCATCGCGGTGATCAGAACTGCGCTGGCCCAACCAGCGATCAGTAGAAACCAACCGTTCTTCCAGGTCCCCATTCGCTTGCGCGAGCTGGTGAACTGCAGGAGCGGGAACATGGCAAACGGGAGCTGCAGCGCCAGCACAACTTGACTGAGGACCAGCAGGTCAGTAACGCTGCTGTCGCCTCGCAGGCCAATAATCAAGACCGCCGGCAGGATGGCGAGCATGCGGGTGATGAGCCGCCGCACCCACGGTTTGATTCGCCAATGCATAAAGCCTTCCATCACGACTTGCCCAGCGAGCGTGCCCGTGATGGTGCTGCTCTGGCCGCTTGCCAGCAGAGCTACCGCAAACAACGTGCTCGCAAAAGCCGTCCCCAACAACGGCGCCAGCGTCAAATACGCGACTCGAATCCAATCGCTGTTCGCTCCGAACTTGACCACCTGGCCGCCAGTCGTCACGCTTTCCTTGCCAAAGAACACCGTCGCCGCCAGCACCAGGATCGCCGCGTTGACGAAGAAGGCGATGGTCAGGGCCACGGTTGAGTCGATGGTGTTGAAGCGGACCGCGCGCCGCATGGACGGTTCGTCCTTCTGCAGCTTGCGGCTCTGCACCAGGGCCGAGTGTAAGTACAGGTTGTGCGGCATCACGGTCGCGCCGATGATACCGACGGCGACATACAACATACCCGCTTGACGAAAGTGCGGCGAAACCAGGGCCCGCCCCATTTCCAGAAAACTGGGCTGGGTCTCCGGCAGAACGAAAATCTCGATGAAGTAGCACACGCCGATGGTGGCTATCAACAAGACGACGATCGCCTCAATGGTGCGCATCCCAAACTGCTGCAAGGCCAGCAGCAGCAGTACGTCCAAGCCGGTGATGATGACCGCCCATAGCAGCGGGATATGGAACATCAAGTTGAGGGCGACCGCACTTCCCAGCACCTCCGCCAAGTCACAAGCGCCAATTGCCACTTCGCTCATCAGCCAGTTGGGCCAACGAGTCCACTTGGGATACCAGTCGCGGCAGCATTGCGCGAGGTCCTTCCCTGTCACCACGCCCAAGCGGGCGGAGATTACCTGCATAAAAATAGCCATTAAGCTGGCCAGTCCGACTACCCACAAAAGCCCGTACTTGAACTGAGCGCCACCTTGCAGGTCCGTCCCCCAGTTGCCGGGGTCCATATAGCCGACGCTAACCAGAATCGCCGGCCCGACAAAAGCCCGCCACTGCTGCCAGAAGCCGGCCTCATGGTGCGGCACTTCGACGGTACTGTGCATCCCCTCCAACGACACATGGTTGCCTAGGTCGGCGGCCCCGGTTCCATCCGGCCGTATACCCTGCGGGCTGCACGGTGCCTGGGGTTTCGTGTTCAAAGCTCACCCAAAAAGAAAGCGGCGGCGTAACTCGTCGCCATGGATTCCGCATCCTTAGGCTAAAGTATAGCGGCCCTTTTCCCAATCCTCCCGGCAAGTTTGACAGCGGGCGCACTGCACCCCTACTCTTTTCTTTCGCTGCGCGTCTAATTCTCGCCAGCAGAAAAGTCGTGCGGAACTTGATCCCATGAAGATCCTGGTCCTCGGTAGCGGTGGTCGCGAACATGCGATCGTATGGAAGCTGCGGCAGTCGCCGCGGGTCAAGAAGCTGTACTGCGCTCCCGGGAACGGCGGCATGGCAGCCGACGCCGAATGTGTCGCCGCGGACCTCAAGAGCCTGGATTCCCTGGTGCAGCTTGCAAGCAGGCTCAGTCCCGACGTCACCGTGGTCGGTCCCGAGCTGCCGCTGACGCTCGGCGTGGTGGACGAATTCCAGCGGCGTGGCTGGCCTGTCTTCGGCCCGACCCGCGCCGCCGCGCAATTGGAGTCGAGCAAGAGTTTCGCCAAGGAGTTCATGCAGCGCCACCGCATCCCGACGGCGAAGTACTCGGTCTGTACCAACCAAGAAGAAGTTCGTGAGGCCCTTAAGTTGTTTCATGCTCCCGTCGTGGTGAAGGCCGACGGTCTCGCAGCCGGCAAGGGTGTCGTCATCTCGCCGACCAAGGACGAAGCCCAGCGCACTGCCGAAGACATGCTCAGCGGCAAGATGCTGGGCGAGGCCGGATCGCGCGTGGTGCTGGAGGAATGTCTGACGGGCGAAGAGCTATCGTTCCTGGTGATGAGCGACGGCGAGCGGGTAGTTCCGCTGGTGGCTGCGCAAGACCACAAGCGCCTCTTCGACAGCGATCAGGGCCCGAACACGGGCGGCATGGGCGCCTATTCGACCGACCAGATGGTCGATGCCCAGATGCGCGACTGGCTGGTGACCCACATCGCGCGTCCGGTCATCGCCGGCATGCGGGCGGAGGGCGCGGAGTACAAAGGCATCCTTTATTGCGGCATCATGATGACGGCGCGCGGGCCCATGGTGTTGGAGTTCAACTGCCGCTTCGGCGATCCGGAAACCCAGCCGATCATGATGCGCATGGAAAGCGACCTGTTAGAAGCGATCGAAGCGTCGATCGAGGGACGCATCAGCGAGGGCGATTTTCGCTGGACCCATGATCCCGCGGTCTGCGTCGTGATGGCATCCGGCGGCTATCCTGGTGGGTACGAAGTGGGCAAGCTCATCAGCGGCATTGACGAAGCTGAGCGGATCTACGGAGTGAAAGTCTTCCATGCCGGCACAAACCGGCGTGATGGCTCGTATTACACCTCCGGTGGGCGCGTGCTGGGCGTGACCGCGCACGGGAAAGACCTGCCCGATGCGGTGGAGCGAGCCTACGACGCGGTCATGAAGATCCGCTTCGACGGTATGCACTACCGCAAGGACATCGCGGCAAGGGGATTGAAGCATCTGCGGGCGGGGAAGTAGACGTGAACTAGCTCCGTCTGGATATGAACTCGCTCTGACTTGGAACGATGGAACATTTTGCGCAAAATCAAAGCCCGCAGGGCGACACAACATTAGCCCAGGGCGTGAGCCCTGGGTGAGCTGGAAAAGATCAACGAGTCCCTTCAGGGACGGCACAGTTCTCACGCAGCCTCTTCAGCGGTGGGTAAGCGTCAAATCAAATCCGAGTCCCGTAGGGACGGCAGAAGGGTTCATCACAGAAAGTCTCGAACATGGACAATCCTCTCGTCTCCATCGTCATGGGTAGCGACTCCGACCTCGAGATTATGAACGAGGCCGCGAAGGCGCTCGCCGAGTTCGGCATTCCATATGAAATCGACATTACCTCGGCGCACCGCTCGCCGGCGCGCACCAGCGAGTATTCACGCGGCCTGAAAGCGCGCGGTGTCAAAGTGGTGATCGCCGGTGCCGGCGGGGCAGCGCATCTTGCGGGCGTCATCGCCGCTGAGACTACATTGCCCGTAATCGCCGTGCCTATCCCTTCGACCGCGCTGCTCGGATTGGATTCCTTGCTGGCGATGGTGCAGATGCCAGCGGGAATTCCCGTCGCGACCGTCGCCATCGGCAAACCGGGCGCAACCAACGCCGGCATCCTCGCGGCCCAGATGATCGGACTTTACGATGACGCAGTCGCTGGAAAGCTCGAAGCCTACAAACGGAAACTAGCCGACGGCGTGGAAGCGAAATCGCGCAAGCTGAAGGAGGACCAGAAATCATGAGCGCAACGATGGCCGAGTTTTCATTTGCGGAACTGCTCGACGCCAACGAGCGCGAGACCGGGAAGTGGCAGAGCTGGTTCGAGGGCCAGCCGGCGGAGCTGCTTGACCTGTCATTGAACATTGCGCTAGCGAAGAATGTGCGCGAATTCCTGCTGCACATCTTCGCGGTGGAACTGCGCTATGCCGAGCGGCTGGCAAGCTCGGCGATTACCGAGTACGAATCGATACCCACGGGCAGCGTGCGGGAGTTGTTCGGAATTGGTGAAAAAGCGCGCACACTTTATCGCGACTATCTCACGCGCGCAACCGACGAAGACCTTGCCACCGTGCTGGAATTTCCGACGCGAACCTCGGGCGTGCTGCGCGCCAGCAAACGCAAGATGTTCGCCCACGCCATGCTGCATGGGGTTCGACATTGGGCACAACTGGCTACTGCGTTGCGCGAGGCAGGTCACAGCACCGATTGGGGCCACGACTTTCTGTTCAGCGACGTGATGCCGTAGAGCATCCCTCAAACGATCCAGAGCTTTCCGCGCAGAACACCTACATCAATGGGTTTCCGGTCGTGTGCCGCCGGGCTGAAGCCCGGCTCGCTCTTCTCAAACGTCGGCGGAGACGCGGCGCTGGCCCTGGATTATTCATCTGCTTCGGTAGCAGAAGACAGCAAGCTTTGAAAGGGCACGGCTTCAGCCGTGCCGTTACCTGTTGTCATTTATGGTGGCTCTAGAGCAGTTTAAGAATTACTGTAGTCGAGCGAGCACGGGTAGAGCGGCGCTTCAGCGCCGCGTTCCCGCTGATCCTTCACCTCCGAGCCGGCTTCAGCCGGCGGCACCTAGACTACACAAATAACTAAACCGCTCTA